>CAMFDH010000019.1 GCA_945949035.1 uncultured Actinomyces sp. | reverse complement strand
GCCTTCTGATTTATGGACCTCTGCGTTTATCCGCCAATGCCAAGTCACGTTTTATTGCGATTACTGCCGGTGGTATTGCCACATGGTTGATTGTTCAGGGCCTGATCAACATTGGAACCGTCACGGGACTGGCTCCCGTCATTGGGGTTCCCTTCCCGCTTGTCTCCTACGGTGGGTCATCTTTCCTCTTCACTGCGATGGCTATCGGGGTTCTGCTTTCGTTTGCCCGGGAAGAGGCCGGTATGCGGCGGAAGGGGCGCCTCAACCCGGACACAGCAGGGCGTGATCCGCGCAGGGCACCGGCGCCGCGAACACCGCGTCGAAGTTCCGCAAGGGGAACGACTTCCCCCACGGCTCCGCCGACCGTTCCTCCGGCAAACGGACTTTCTCGACCCCAGAGAAGACCCGCTCCAAAACCGGGCCAGTCCGCACCCAAAGTTCAGAAACCATTCGACCCGGAGGCATCCTAAATGTCGCTACGCATACTGCTCGCAGGCGGAGGCACAGCCGGTCACGTTAATCCCCTGTTGGCGACCGCCGAGGTATTGAGAGAACGCGGCCACGAGGTTAAGGTGCTAGGAACCGCAGAGGGGCTTGAGGCCGATCTGGTTCCGGAGGCGGGTTTTCCCCTACTGACCATCCCTCGGGTCCCGATTCCACGTCGACCCTCACCAGAACTGCTCACCGTCCCATCGAGGCTAAGTCGGGCGGTGTCCCAGGCCGATGAGGCCCTAGAGGGCATTGATGTCCTCGTTGGCTTCGGAGGCTACGTTTCAGCCCCCGCCTACATTGCCTCTGCCAGAAAGGGACTTCCCTTCGTGGTGCAAGAGCAGAACGTGCGGCCGGGCCTGGCAAACCGACTGGGAGCTCGCAGGGCAAAGTCTGTCTCGCTGGCTTTCCCCCAGACCAAGCTTCGGGCGTCACGAGGGAGGACAGTTTTCACCGGCCTCCCACTTCGTCGTTCGATCGTTGAACTGGCCGAACAGCGTTCTACGCCAGACGGAGCGGCCAGTAGCCGGGAGAGGGCAGCCCGTGAGTTCGGGCTTGACCCCCACCTTCCGATCCTTCTTGTCACCGGCGGCTCGCTTGGAGCTCAACACATCAATGAGGTCCTTCTCGAAGGGGCCCAACTGTTCGAGGGGCGGGCTCAGATCATCCACGCCACGGGCAGGGGTAAAGCAGAAGGCGTGCTCGCCGCAGCCGCGAAGACACCGGATCTCACCTGGGTGGTTCGTGAGTACATCTCGAACATGAACGATGCGCTCGCCGCAGCCGACCTCGTGCTGTGCCGCTCCGGAGCCGGTACGGTCGCTGAGCTCGGTATCCTCGGTATTCCTGCGTTTTATGTGCCGCTCCCCATCGGAAACGGAGAGCAGCGTCGCAATGCTGAACAGCAAATAGAGGCCGGTGGCGCCGAAATCGTTGAGGATAGAGACTTCAACCAGAAGGTCCTTCGTGAGCGAGTTCTGCCACTGCTGACAGATCCAGAGCGGTTGCGTGCCATGGGCAGTGCCAACCGTTCAACCTCCCCGGGAGACGGGGCAGTCCTGCTCGCCGACCTCGCGGAAGACGCGAATGGAGGCCGCGAATGAGTCGCTCCACAGCACTTGAGGGAAAGTCGTTCCACCTCATCGGGGTGGGCGGCGCCGGGATGTCGGTGGTAGCCGAGCTGCTCAAGGGTCAGGGGGCAGAGGTAACAGGGTCCGACCGACAGGATTCGGCAGTCCTCCAGTCACTGATCAAGAAGGGGATTGGGGGGTACTTTCCCCACAGCGCCGAACGGGTTCCTGAAGGGGCCACGGTGATTGTCTCTTCCGCGATCCGCGAGACCAACCCCGAGTTGATTGTGGCTAGAGAGCGCGGACAGAGCATCATCCACCGCTCCATGGGCCTGGCACTGGCTGCCCAGGGGCAGCCATTCGTTGCGGTTGCTGGGGCTCATGGCAAGACTTCGACCTCGGCAATGATCGCTGTTGCTCTCCTCAACTCCGAAGTCGATGCGTCATACGCGATCGGTGGACCCGTCCTCGGCGAGGGGTCGGGCGCACGCGTTGGAAGCGAAGTGTTCGTTGCGGAAGCTGATGAGTCGGACGGCTCGTTCCTCCACTATGCGCCGGCTGTTGAGGTCATTACCAACGTCGAACCAGACCACCTTGACCACTACGCCTCAAGGGACGACTTCATCGGAATCTTCCGCCAGTTCGTCGACCGCCTGATCCCGGGTGGCACACTAATCTGCTGCGCTGAGGACGCCGGTTCCGCCGAGATCTCCCAGTACGGTCGATCATCCGCCGGGGGAGAGCGCAGGGTGATCACCTACGGGCGTCCCGAGCACAGCATTTTGTCTCCCGACGTGGAGATTACCGACGTGGTGATGACTGAGAAGTCCGCTGCGGCCACCCTGATTTTTCAGGGCCAAAGCTACCGGGTTCGCCTAGGCGTGACAGGCGAGCACAGCATCTTGAATGCCGCCGGAGCCTGGGCCGCATGTGTTGTCCTTGGGGTTGACGGGACGGTAGCAGCCGAGGCGCTGGGACACTTCAGGGGTGCGGGGCGCCGATTTGAGCTTCGCGCAGAAGTAGGCGGCCGCCGTGTCTACGATGACTATGCGCACCACCCAACCGAAGTTGAGGTTGCGCTCAAGCAGGCAAGGATCGTGGCGGGTGAAGGGCGTGTCATTGCGGTGTTCCAGCCCCACCTCTACTCCCGCACCCTCAGCTTTGCGGACCGTTTCGCAGAGGTTCTCTCAGAGGCAGACGAGGTGGTTCTCGCCGATATCTACGCCGCACGCGAAGATCCGATGCCGGGTGTCACAACCGCGCTGGTCGCGAACAGTCCGAAGATGACTGCTGACGCGCACCTAGTTCCCGATATGGATGAGGCCGCGCGCCTTGCTGCAAAGCTCACCGAGCCCGGAGACGTTTGCATCCTGATCGGTGCGGGTGACATCTTCCTCAGGGCCCCCCTGGTTGAGTCAGTGTGGCTGGAGGAGGACGGGAAGTGAGTTCATCCCGTCCCACCAGACCAAAACCCGGGGACGGTACCTCCTTGCAGCCGTCCTCGTCAGCCACCAGCGTCCGCATCGACCTGCGCGATCACACTAACGAGCGCCGCCGGGCCCGCCGCCGGCTGGTGGCCTTCCGGCTTCTGATGGCAGCGCTTGCTACCGCCGTTGTCGTGGGGGTCATCTGGGCAATTTTCTTCTCGTCTCTGCTGGAACTTCGTCAGGAGGCCGTGGTCGTCGAAGGAGCTCAGTCAGGAGTAATCAGCGGCGATGTTTCTCCCATCGTGGCCGAGTATGAGGGGACTCCACTTCTGAGGGTTCCCACCGGCGCAATTAGAGATCAACTCCTGGAGAGACCGCTTATCGCAGACGCGGAAGTCTCCCGGGCTTTTCCCCACGGACTCAACGTTGTGGTTACCGAGAGGGTTCCGGAAGCGATAGTTGTGGTTGACGGCGGGTACGCCCTGGTTGGATCGGATGGTGTCACTACGGCTATCTCGGCTGAACCTATCGAGGGACTGCCCCGGGTGTACGTAGATGCGCAGGATGACGCCCACCGCATCAAACAGGCGGCTGAGGCAGTTGAGGTTTGGAGCAGTCTGCCAGCGGAACTGCAGGCACAGGTTGACTCGATCAGCACCACGGATGTGGTGGTGACTCTCGACCTCATAGACGGGGCGAAAGTGGTCTGGGGAGAAGCCGGAGAGAGCGACCTGAAGGCAGAGGTCTTGGCGCTTCTCGTGGAGCAGCGACCCGCTGCGGTCTACGATTTGCGCAACCCGCGGGAACCTGTCACCAGGTAGCGAGTCGCGTGTGATCCGAGAGGTAGTGCAACACGCCGCGTGTGGTGCTTGAACCCAATTGGGAACACCCCTACGGTTCTTCCGCTAGAGCAATGACCATATCCAACCTTCAACTTGAACCTTAGGGTTTGGCGCGAAGTTGTAGACCTCCAGGGGGACCAGTGGCGGTACCGCAGAACCATCTCGCAGTCATCAAGGTTGTCGGAATCGGCGGCGGCGGTGTTAATGCAGTGAATAACATGATCGACGCCGGCCTCAAGGGCGTTGAGTTCATTGCCATCAACACTGACGCGCAGGCCCTTCTGATGTCTGATGCTGAAACCAAGCTCGACATTGGACGCGAACTCACGCACGGTCTAGGGGCCGGTGCCGATCCCGCCGTGGGACGCAAGGCTGCTGAGGACCACGCAGACGACATCGCCGAGGCCGTGGCCGGCGCAGACATGGTGTTTGTGACCGCAGGTGAGGGCGGTGGAACCGGTACCGGTGGCGCTCCTGTCGTTGCGAAGGCAGCCCGGGATGCCGGTGCTCTGACAGTAGGTGTCGTTACCCGCCCGTTCTCGTGGGAGGGACGCCGCCGCTCGCAGCAGGCAGAATCTGGCGTCGAGGCACTCCGTGCTGAGGTCGACACCCTGATCGTCATCCCGAACGACCGACTGCTTGATATCTCTGATCGCGACATCTCGATCATTGACGCATTCAAAGAGGCCGATAAGGTTCTTCTCTCAGGCGTACAGGGCATTACGGAACTCATCACCACGCCCGGGTTGATGAACGTCGACTTCAACGATGTCAAGAGCGTCATGAAGGACGCAGGTTCAGCTCTCATGGGAATCGGTGCTGCTACCGGCGAAGACCGGGCCCTCCGCGCAGTCGAGACCGCGATTTCCTCGCCTCTTCTCGAGGCTTCCATCGATGGCGCCCACGGCATTCTCTTCTTCGTTCAGGGTGGCCCGGACCTCGGCCTCCACGAGATCATGCAGGCCGCAACACTGGTCCAGGAAGCAGCTCACGAGGAAGCGAACATCATCTTCGGCAACGTCGTGGACGAGTCCCTGGGCGACGAGGTACGCGTTACCGTCATCGCGGCCGGATTTGACCAGATGGCGCAGAAGGCTGCGGCGCGCGAAGAGGCCGCAAGGGTGGCCCGTGAGTCACTTCCTGTTGCACCGCGCTCCAACGCTCGAGACTCGGCTCCGCTCGCCGCCCCGCCTGCCCAGCGCCGAGTGATCGATTTTGAGCCCGAAGATGTTGAGCCACGGGTCCGTACAGCTTCGGCCCCGCAGGTTCGCTCACATCGCGCGGCACCCGAGGTGCCCACTCGTACGGGCGCCATGGCTGCACTTCGAGCTGACATCAAGCGTCCTCGAGATGTTGTCGCCGAGGGGTTTGAAGCCCCCCGTGTTTACGTGGAGGAAGTGACGGACGAGGAGCTCGATATTCCCGACTTCCTTCGTTAAGACCGAGGTGTCAGAGCGTGCGACATGCCGTGTCATATCCCGCTCTGACACCCTTGGTGCATTACCGTTCTAAGTGTTGTGACCGATAGGGCGACTTTAGTGCCGCGGTACCGGTCAGTTGGAAGTACTTTCGGGGAGGCAAGGCAATGGCCCAACGTTTCAACCGCGCTCTTGAGGTCATGGGTTGGCGCGTCCCAGAAGAGGACAACCAGTCATTCGATGATGACTTTGAGCTGCACACTGAAGCAGAGGTTCGTGAAGTTGACTTCCAGTCCTACGCAACCGTGTCTGAACCGACCTTCAATGTGGTTGAAGAGCCAGTACAGTCTCTGCGACGCATTGTGACTGTCCACCCGGCCTCGTACGCGGATGCCCGCCTTATTGGTGAGTCTTTCCGAGATGGCACCCCTGTGATCGTCAATCTCGAGGAGCTGGCCGACTCAGAGGCTCGGCGAATCATCGATTTTGCCGCGGGTCTGGTGTTCGGCCTCCACGGTGAGATTGAGAGGGTGACGGCACGCGTCTTCCTGCTTTCTCCTCGCGATGTTGAGGTTTCCTCTCGCAACGATGGTCGTGCCCACAACCTCTTCAGTTAGGGGACAGAGCCTGTGGGCCTCTTCCTTGTAGTGCTCGGCAAAGCTATCGCCTGGGCCGCATCCATCTACACTTTTATATTGCTCGCCCGGGTCATTCTTGATTGGACTCGAGTTCTAGTACCCCGCTGGGTCCCACCAGGTGGACTCTTAGTGGTTATCGACTGGGTTTATCGGCTCACCGAGCCGCCAATTAGCTGGGTGCGTCAGTATATTCAGCCAATCCGTTTGGGAACGGTAGCAATCGATGTCGGTTTCATCGTGGTTTTCGTTGCTGTTGTTATCCTTGAGCGAGTTGGAAACTGGTTGGCATACCTCGGGTATGTGAACCTGTAGCGCGGCCTCGTCTTGCTCAGCGATGTTGTAAATGTTGTGAATGTTGCGCAAGTTGCATGAGGTGTCGCTATGATTTACCGGTAAGCAGTCTGGTTGACTAAGGTGAGCTTCAAGCTGCTGGCCGTCGGCGCCACCATCCGGTGGAGTCGGTGTTTACGCATTGACGATGACAGAGGTGAACAAAATGGCGCTCCTATCCGCCGACGACGTTCTGAATAAGACTTTTCAGTCCGTCAAGTTCCGCGAAGGATATGACCAGGTCGAGGTCGACGAGTTCCTCGATGAGGTTGTTGCAACCATCTACGCACTGACAGTTGAGAATTCAGAGCTCAAGGAAAAGCTTGCTGCTGCAGAGCAGCGCGCTCAGGGAGCGCAGTCAGGCGAGGGCGTCTATGTTGCCCCTGAAGCTGAGACAGCGATTGTTGAAGCTGTAGTAGTTGAGCCTGAGCCCGAACCCGAACCAGTTGTTGAACAGCCCGCACCGGCTGCTGAGGCAACCGACCAGCAGGCTGCAGCATCAATGCTTGCTCTTGCGCAGCGCCTGCATGACGAGTACGTCAATGATGGCCGCGAAGAAGGCGAACGCATCGTTGCAGAGGCACACGAGAGGGCGCAGGGCATTGTCTCTGAGGCCAATAGCCAGCGTGATGAGATCCTGACACGCCTGACCTCCGAGAAGGCTGAGCTCGAGGATTCGATCAACAGCCTCCGTGGATTTGAGGCCGACTACCGCGGTTCCATCTCTGAGCACCTGCAGAAGCTGCTGTCGGACCTTCAGGCTGAAGCAAAGCCCGAGTAAGGCACAGACTCTTAGTCGTCGCAAAACCGCCCGTGTCCAGTACGCGGGCGGGTTTGGCGCGTCTGCACCGCTCAAACCGGTGCTGAGTTGTGAGTTTGCTCAGGGGTTCTGCGGGGGGCGTCAGTGCGCGGGCTAGGATAGAGCCCTATGCATGAACAGTCAGCAGGAGCAGCACTCAAAGGTAGCGCCCCACACAGCAGTCCCCGCAGGTCACTCTTCTGGCTGGTTGGCCTCGTGGCAATTTTCGCAGTTGCAGCCGACCTTCTGACGAAGGCCTGGGCGCTAAGCAACCTCGAAGAGGGTGTTGCCCAGCCGTTTATCGGCAACTTCATCAAGCTCCAGCTGATCTTTAACCCCGGGGCTGCGTTCTCGCTTGGGTCCGGTTCAACCTGGATCTTTACGATCCTCTCCGCCGTGATTCTCGGCGTCATCATCTGGTACTCGACCAGGGTGACAAACCCGTGGATGGCCGTCCTGCTCGGGTTCATCGCAGGTGGCGCAGCGGGTAACCTCTGGGACCGTCTAACACGTCCTCCCGGGTTGGGTCGTGGGCACGTGGTTGATTTCCTCAACTACAACGACTGGTTCATTGGCAATGTTGCGGACATCTGGATCGTTGTCGGTGCGATCGTGCTTATCGTCTGGAAGCTGTTCGACGAGGACGGCGAAGATACGAGAGCTGTGGGGTCAACTCCCGGGTCTGAGAAGCATGAGTAATCTGCGTATGCTGCCGGTTCCCGAGGGCCTGGCAGGGGAGCGGATCGACGCGGCGCTATCGCGTCTGCTCGGCCTCTCAAGAAGCCATTGTGCCGCCCTGGTGGCAAACGGGAATGTACTCCTTGACGGGGTCGTTCCCCCAAAGTCAACGCGACTGGTCCCCGGCTCAATCCTTGAGGTTGAAGTTCCTGAACCAGAAGCAAAGCCCGAACCGACAACAGACCTTGAGGTGCTGTACGAGGACGAGGACCTCATCGTCATCAACAAGCCGGTGGGAGTTGCCGCACACACGGGTCCCGGCTGGGATGGTCCCACTGTTATCTCCAGTCTGGAGGCCGCGGGGGTCCGTATCTCGACCTCGGGTCCAACCGAGCGGCAGGGTATCGTCCAGCGACTGGACGTGGGAACCTCCGGTGCGATGATGGTCGCCAAGTCCGAGCTGGCATACGGGCGCCTCAAGAATGCCTTCCGTAACCGCGAGGTGCGGAAGATCTACCACGCCGTTGTTGAGGGGCATCCCGACCCCAGTCGCGGAACGATTGATGCACCGATTGGACGCCATCCCTCCAGGACCTGGCGGATGGCGGTAACCGAGGACGGGAAGCGTTCAATCACCCACTATGACGTCGAAGAGCTGATGGCTGGGGCCGCGCTCCTTGAGGTCAACCTCGAAACGGGGCGCACCCACCAGATTCGCGTTCACATGGCGGCTATCGGACACCCCTGTGTCGGGGATGTCTTCTATGGTGCCGATCCCGTTAGGGCCGAGAACCTCGGACTGGTCCGACAGTGGCTTCACGCGGTCGAGGTCGAGTTCAAACACCCCCGCACGGAAGAGCGCATCACCGTCACAGCGCCCTATGCAGCGGATCTTCGAGACGCACTGGAGAAGCTGCGCGGCTGATCACCCCGAGTTTGTCTGCGGGTGCGCTGGCAGCGGGTGACGCAGGGAGGTTCCCCTCGGGGGACACGCCGACGACACGCTGAATGACCATCGTGTTTCCCACTGGAGTCGACTTTGGGTCCCATGATGTCGGAGGCCGTCGCTATGCTTCCTGGCATGGCTACAACGCGTGACGGCTTCGTTCATCTTCATAACCACACCGAGTACTCCATGCTGGATGGGGCGGCGAAAATCAAGCCGATGGTTGCTGAAGCTGTCAGGTTGGGACAGACAGCCCTCGGAATTACCGATCATGGTTACCTGTTCGGGGCGTATGAGTTTTACAGGGAATGCACAGACGCCGGGATCAAGCCGATCATCGGACTCGAAGCCTATGTAACCCCTGGGACTTCCCGGTTTGATAAGTCAAAGGTGCTCTGGGGAGAGCCGTGGCAGAAAGACGATGATGTCTCTGCGCGTGGCACCTACACCCACCTGACTCTCCTCGCGCACAGCACCGAGGGGGTGCATAACCTCTTTCGCATGGGATCCATGGCTTCACTTGAGGGACAGGTGGGCAAGTACCCGCGTATCGACAAGGACCTGATGTCGCGGTACCACGAGGGGATTACGGTGCTCTCCGGGTGCCCCTCGTCCGCTGTTCAAACAAGGATGCGACTGGGGCAATGGGACCAGGCCGTTGAGGAAGCGTCTGAGCTCAGGGACATCTTCGGTGCAGAGAACTTCTACATCGAAATGATGGATCACGGGATTGAAATTGAGCGAAAGACCCGGGATCAGCTCCCCAAGCTTGCCAAGTTGCTCGATGCGCCACTGGTGGTCACGAATGACTCCCACTACGTCTCTAAGGACGACGCACGAACCCAAGAGGCAATGCTTGCCATGCAGTCGACGACGACCCTGCTTGATAAGCCGTACCACGAGGGTGGTCCAAGGTTTGCCTTTGAGGGGGATACGTTCTACCTACGTTCTTCGGATGAGATGCGCCGGGCCTGGAAAGAGATGCCACATGCCCTGGACTCAACCCTCGCCATCGCCGAGAAAAGCGATATTAGCTTCCGCACCACAAACGACGGGGCAAACTTCATGCCGCGCTTCCAAACTCCTGAGGGAGAGGATGAGCAGTCGTGGTTTGTGAAAGAGGTACGTAGAGGTCTGCACAGGCGCTTCGGAGAGCAGATCCCGAACCATGTCCTTGACCGGGCAGAGTTCGAAGAGGGGGTCATTCTGCAGATGGGATTCCCGGGATACTTCCTGGTCGTCGCAGATTTCATCTCCTGGGCCAAAGAGCGGGGGATCCGTGTCGGCCCGGGTCGTGGTTCCGGTGCTGGGTCCATGGTCGCCTACGCCATGGGAATTACGGACCTGGACCCCATTGAACACGGCCTGCTGTTTGAGAGGTTCTTGAACCCTGAGCGTGTCTCCATGCCTGACTTCGACGTCGACTTCGATGAGCGTCGCAGGGATGAGGTCATTGCTTACGTCCGCGACAAGTACGGGGATGACCGGGTTGCCCAGGTGGTTACGTACGGCAAGCTTAAGTCGAAGCAGGCGCTCAAAGACTCCGCCCGGGTCCTGGGCCGCGAGTACAGGGTTGGGGAAGAGCTGACGAAGGCCCTTCCGGCCGACGTGATGGGCAAGTCGATGCCACTCAGCGGCATTTTTGATGAGAACCATAAGCGATACAAAGAGGCCAATGAGTTCCGGAAGCTGTATGAGGAACGCCCCGATATACATGATGTCTTCGACCTGGCCCAGCGCCTTGAGGGGATTACCAGGCAGTGGGGAGTCCACGCCTGCGCCGTGATTATGTCCAGCGAACCGCTCGCAGACATCATTCCTGTGATGAAGCGTCCTCAGGACGGTGCCATCATCACCCAGTTCGACTATCCCTCGTGTGAGGAGCTGGGGCTCCTCAAGATGGATTTCCTCGGGCTCCGCAATCTGACGGTCATTTCAGATGCACTGGAGAACATTCGTCTCAATGGCAAAGAGGTCCCCGATCTTGATGCGTTGCCCCTTGATGACAGCAAGACCTACGAGCTTCTTGGGCGCGGGGACACACTGGGCATCTTCCAGCTTGAGGGCGGCGGTATGCGAGAGCTACTTGCCATTATGCAGCCGGATAACTTTGAGGATATTTCCGCTGTCGGTGCCCTCTACCGACCCGGACCGATGGGGGCTGGATCGCACACGAACTATGCACTGCGTAAGAACGGGCGCCAGGCAGTGGCTCCGATCCACCCCGAGCTTGAGAAACCTCTGGAAGACATCCTGGGTACGACCTACGGCCTGATTGTCTACCAAGAGCAGGTCATGCAGATCGCCCAGAGGGTTGCCGGGTACTCGCTCGGACAGGCCGACATGCTGCGCCGGGCTATGGGTAAGAAGAAGAAAGAGATTCTTGACAAAGAGTTTGAACCGTTCAAGGAAGGCATGCTTGCCAACGGTTTCTCTGCCGATGCCATCAACACGCTGTGGGGCATCCTCGTTCCGTTCTCTGACTACGCCTTCAACAAGTCACACTCTGCGGCTTACGGCCTCGTCTCCTACTGGACGGCGTACCTCAAGGCGAACTTCCCGGAAGAGTACATGGCGGCGCTGCTAACGTCTGCAGCTGCCAACACCGACCGCCGAGCCCTCTACCTCGCGGAATGTCGCCATATGGGTATTGAGGTGGCACGTCCAGACGTGAACTTCTCCCATGATGCCTTCACAGCCGACTCCGAGGGTGTTCGTTTCGGCATGGCCTCGATTCGTAACGTCGGCAAGAACGTTGTTGAGGGGATTGTTGCGGCCCGGGAAGAGAAGGGGCGCTTCACTTCCTTCCAGGACTTCCTCGACAAGGTTCCGGTTGTGGTCTGCAACAAGCGCACCATCCAGTCCCTGATCAAGGCGGGCGCCTTCGACAGCTTCGGCCATCCCCGACGAGCCCTCTTGGCTCGCAGCGACGACGCGGTTGATGCTGTCATTGACCTCAAGCGAAACGAGGCCCACGGTCAGTACGACCTCTTTGCAGAGATGATGGGGGAAAGCTCCGGAGCCTCGACTTTCACGGTTGAGATCCCTGATATCCCAGAGTGGGACCGGAAGCAGAAGCTGGCTTTCGAGCGGGACATGCTCGGCCTCTATGTTTCTGACCATCCGCTGCGGGGTATGGAGCGCTCCCTTCCTCGTTACCAGGATGTAGAGATTGGCAAGCTCAAGGAGGACTCGCGCAAGTACGATAATCAGCGCACTACTGTTGCCGGGCTGGTGACGGGGCTTGAAGTTCGCCTCAACAAGCAGGGCCTGCCCTGGGCCAAGGCCACGATTGAAGACTTCAGTGGTTCCATGGATGTTCTCTTCTTCCCCCGCCAGTACGAGGGGATCGAAGAGATCCTTCAGCAGGACCAGATTGTCGCAGTAACCGGGCGTGTGGGAATCCGTGATGAAGCAGTCTCAATGACGGGAAGCGCAGTTCGAGTCCTTGAGTTGCGTGATCGCAGTGACCAGCCAGTGGAGATCACGATGTCTGCTGACCAGTGCTCGCCAGATAGCCTGCGTGAACTGGCACGGACGATACGGATGTAT
>CAMFDH010000018.1 GCA_945949035.1 uncultured Actinomyces sp. | reverse complement strand
GGCGACGAGGTCGTGGTACTTCTGGTTGCTCAGCGCCTTGATCGGCGTTGTGTAGTAGACCCGCTGCCCACGCTGACGCGCAATGTAGGCGGCGCCCTCTCCGACAACCGTCTTCCCCGCACCGGTTGGGGCACACACAAGGACGGAGCTGTCGGTAGCCAGAACTTCGAGAGCTTCCTCCTGGAAGGCATCCGGGGAGAAGTGCAGGGAGTCCAGGTACTGCTGCAGCCCGGACTCCTCAACCATCATCTGCTGGCGAAAACGCTCCATCCGCTGCGAGGGGCTTAGTTTCTCTTCGTCCATGGGGATTCCTTTCCGGACTCCTGGCTCTCGAGGGCGCGGCGAGCAAAGGCCGATGCTTCCTCAAGGTACACGCGTGGCGACACGTCGAGGACGTAGGGGGCCAAGGTGAGTATCTCTGTTCGCATCCACACCGGGTCCCAGGACTGGAATGTGGCGATGATCGAGCCGTCCCGAGATGTCTTCACGGTTCGGGCCGGCGACTCCTTGAGGGCCCAGGCGGCCTCGCTTGAGAGCGTCACAGTGACAGTTTCGCCCTCTGATTCGAGAGGACGCGTGGTGGGACTAGCGCCACGTCGAGCAAAATTGGCGTCATCCGCCAAAGTGAGACCAGAGGTGCGATCAAGGCGAAAGCTGCGCTCCCCCATCGCCCGGTGGCAAAGTCCCCGTACGATCCAGCCGTCGCGCTCTTGAACCAGTGCTTCTGGAGTAACCACGCGGTGGGACTCGACGCCAGAGCGATTAACGTAGCTGAACGATATGCTGCGGCCCTCGACCATTGCCTTCTGGATCAGGAGGATCATCTGCCGCGTCGACTGGGACATGGTCGGGGTTGTTATACCTGAGCCCGTACCCAGGTCAGCGGCATCTGCCGCATCGAGGGCTGTCATCAGGGCCGAGAGAGTTTGAGGGAGCAGCTGGAGGTCGTCCTCATCCAGGGTCGGAGCCATGGCCTGGAGGGCGGTGACGACGCTGGCGAACTCCTGGCGGGTGATGGGCAGTGGTGCATTGATGCTGAGGGGAGATCGAAGCGATACCGCATCGTGCTCGAGAAACAGGTCGTAGTCGATTTCAAATGTGCAGCCCGGAAGAAGGTCGTCAACTCCGGCCCTGTCAAGCAGGCGGATATCTGAACGAATCCGGGCCTTACTGCGTCCGAAGTGCTGTGAGAGCTCACTGACTGTGATTCCAGGCTGGTTGTCAATGAGTCGAACAAGTGAAACTAGGCGGGATAGCGCTGCAACAGTATCTTCAGCCACGACTCTCCCCCATCCAATCCCGTGCCGTCTCAAGTTGGTTGTCAATGGACCTCATGAGCCAGTCTGGTGAAAGAACACGAACGCTATCGGCTTCGAGTAGTGCGCGTTCCTCCCAGATTCCGGCATCGTCGAGGGCGCCGAGCCGTCTTTGCCAAGGTGAATCCTGATACTTCTGAGTATCATCGGGTTCTGGCGTCGAGTGGGCTCGCGTGATCGGAGCCTCTCCCTCTCGCACCAGGAGCTCAGGTTCGATGAGGAACGTTGACGGGTCGAAGGGAACCGGCTCAAGCGGGCCTTCTGGGTCAACCACGCCGGCTTCTCCGGCTAGTTCCGGGGCGCTGCGAAGACGCGAAAAACGGAAGAGGCGTGGCTCCCATGCATCAAGGTCAAACCCCCAGAGGTAGAGTGCACGACCCCTAGCGATGATCTGCCAGGGCGCGACAGTGCGCTGTGAGCTACCTGATTTAGAGACGTAGTCAAAGGAGATCGGCCTGCGTTGAGCTATGGCTGCTTGGACGATATCGAGACCATCGGCTGACTCAAGAACAAAGCGGGTGGGGTGTGCTGCAATCTCAACCGCACCAGAGGTGTAGCCGCGAAGCTTGTTACGCAGCGCGACGACGGGCCCACTGCCATCCCACGAGTCGACGGCACGCAGAAGCAGAGCCACCTCACGTTCGCTGAGGAAAGAGGCCTGCGAGGGGAAAGAAGATGCCGAAACCCGGTAGGTGGCTTCACTGTGGAAGCGATCGCGAACCTCGACGACGAGGCCGGCGCGTCGCAGGTGCTCAATATCTCTCTCAAATGCACGCTGAGCACTGGCTTCATCCGCAGCGGAGTATCCCGCTACCAGACGCATTAGGTCTGTCCGCGTGAGCCCCTGCCGCGTGTTCAGAAGGTTCAAAGCCAAGTTGAGAATTCGAAGCGGTGCCTGAACTTTTTCCTGCGCCACAGTGCCCCCAACCTCAGCCGACATAACCTCTCTAGCGTAGTCGAGAGGCAACTAGCTGGGTGACGATGATCCCCTCCGCCCCCACATTCAGCAGGGCATCCATGACCTGGTTCATCTCTCGACGTTGCACCACAACGCGGACTGCCTTCCACTCTGGTTCCGCCAGAGTAGAAACGGTAGGTGACTCTAATCCGGGGGCCAGTTTTGCGGCCGCCTCAAGGTTGTCGGCACGAATGTTGTAGTCGATCAGCACGTGATCACGCGCCACAATGACGCCGCGAAGTCTCTGCTCCAGGACCCTGAGTGCGGGATCCGACAGGTGTTGGGGTGCGGTAATCAAGATCGCCTCAGACTCGAGAATCGTCGGACCGAACACGGTGAGGCCGGCAGCCTTGAGGGTGGAGCCCGTCTCTACAACATCCGCGATGGCGTCAGCCACTCCGAGTTGCACCGATGATTCCACGGCTCCATCCAGGTGAATGACCTGAGCCTGAATACCCCGGCCTTTCAAGTACTCGCTGACGAGTCGGTCGTATGAAGCCGCAATTCGTTTGCCCTGGAGTTCCTCAAGGGTTGAGATGTCGGAGGCCGGTGCCGCAAAACGGAATCGTGAGCGACCAAAACCAAGTCCGAGCATTTCAATCGCTTCGGTACCGGAATCAAGCAGCAGATCGCGGCCTGTGATTCCCGCTTGGATACGACCCTGACCGACGTAGACCGCAATATCTCTGGGTCGCAGGAAGAAGATCTCCACGTCGTTGGCAGCATCGACCAGAACAAGCTCCCGGCCACGCCGGCGAGTTCGGTAACCGGCCTCAGCAAGTAGTTCTACGGCGGACTCAGACAGGGAGCCCTTGTTGGGCACAGCAATTCTCAACATGGCGCTCACAGGTACCTGTAGATGTCATCAAGGGAAAGATCTTTCGCGACCATCATCACCTGGAGGTGATAGAGCAACTGGGAGATCTCTAGGGCGAGGTCTTCTTTTGACTCATACTCTGCAGCCATCCATACCTCGGCCGCCTCCTCGACGATTTTCTTGCCGATGAAATGCACGCCCGCATCCAGCTCTCGGACAGTTCCCGAGTCCGCTGGTCGCTCAGTTGCCTTGACTTGCAGTTCCGCAAAGAGATCTTCGAAGGTGGTCATGGAGCAACACTAACGGCCTGCGAATCACCCGGGTGGATCTGTCCGCAGGAGCGCCCTCCTAGTTGGCTGCGAAGTCGTTGGTGACGGCCCGCTCCACTTCCTCCTGGGGAATCGACTCGGAGAGAACCTGCGAGAGGAAGACACCCATGGCATCCCAGGTCTCAAGATCCTGCAGACCAGAGGCTTCTCCTTCGGCGTCGCGCCACAGGGGCAGCGTCGCCTCGAGAACCGCGGAGGCTCCCGCACGGGTCTGCGGATCCTTCAGTGCTGGATCCCAGGCGGTTGTCACCTCAAGGGCATACTGGGGATTGTGAAGTACCCGGGAGGCCCCGGCGGTGATTGAGCCGACTACACCTGAGGCAAGTTCTGGGTTTGCATCCAACCACTTCCGCGTGGTGACAATCGATGCCCCGACCAGAGGCGTGGGTCCCTCGGTAAGGGGGATGACACGGATGGGAACGCTCAATTCTTCAAGCTGCACGACATCGGAGTTGGTGAAACCGACTATGGCATCCACGCTGTTGGAAGCGAGTGAGGCAGCCTGGGTGAAGCCCACCGGGACCACCGTGATGTCTGAACGAGTCATGTCGGCACCCTCGAGGGCTGCGAGCAATCCGAACCAGTTCGACCCAAACTCACCGGGTACCCCCACCGACTTTCCCTTGAGGTCAGCAACCGTCTTGATGCCACTATCTTCACGCACGACAATCACCACGGGGTAGTCGTGGTAGTAGGCGCCGATCGAAACTAAATCCATCCCCGCTGTGCGGGCCTGGAGCACCTCATCACCACTAGCCACCGTCACATCCTCATCCCCCGACATGAGGGCAGTGAACAGGCCCTCATCTGCGCCATGATGACGCACGGTCACCCCGACACCAGCGGCGCGGAAGATCCCGTCCGTTGCAGCTACGTAGACGGGTGAGAACTGCACATTGGGAACATAGGTCAGACCAACAGTCACGCCCACACCACCGGTCCCGATGTCGATGGACTCCCCTTCCAGGGAAGATTGCCCCGTACCTTCGACTACCCCGGTCCCGGACCCCCCGGATCCGGTGGAACAACCTGCGGCAACCAGCAGGGTGGCTGCCAATGCTCCTAGAAGTGCAAGGGGGCGTCGTGCCCTGGGACCCGAGGAAGTTAACCTGCTGTTCATTGGGAAACACTTTCTACTGGACGCAAAGTGCGCTCGGGGCGGATATCACGGCGGGCCCGGCGCTCGACTCGATAGATCACTCCGTACAGGCCCATGGCAAGCACCGCGAGGACGAACACGGTGACGAACATGCCGGCTGTGTCGAGGTTGTGGCGCTGCTGAGTGAGGACCTGGCCCAAGCCCGAACCACCCATGACCATCTCACCCACAATCGCCCCGGTGACAGATAGTGCAAAGCCATTGCGGATGCCAGCGAGCATGGATGGAGCCACAAGGGGCACCTCTATGTAACGAATCATCGCCCAGCCATGGGCGCCATCAAGGGCTGCAGCGTCAAGTACGTCGGGATCCATTTGCCGCAGGCCGACCGTCGTTGAGACCAGAACTGGGAAGAAGGTAATGAGTGCACACAGCACGATGATGGGGGTGAAACCGTTGCCCATCCAGAGGACGAGCAGGGGTGCGATAGCTATGGCAGGAATAGCCTGTGTAGCCCCGAGGAAGGGTTCAACGCCAGCCCTGATGAACTCAAAGTTGAAGATGCCCCAGGCAAGGGGCAGGGCAACCGCGGTACCGAAGACAGCTCCAATGACTGCTTCTCCAGCGGTGACTGCAATGCGCTCCCACATCCAGCCCTCACTGAGGAGGGTGGCCATCTTGCTGACGAATGCCGCAGGGGTGGGAAACACCCAGGGTTCGATGTCTTGCACCGCGGTCAGGAGCCACCAGAGCGCAACAATGATTATCACCAGGGTCAACGGGGCTACCCAGTTGAGTGATGGTGAGGGCGACTTCCTCTTGCCGGCCAACGCAACCTTTCCGCGCCGGGGCAGGGCGACGTCAAGTACCCTTGACCGCCCGCTCCTCCCATCCGGACTTTAACCGTCGGTATCGGAGTTTCACCGATTCAACCGCCTGTGGCGGGTCGCGGACTATAACCGCCGGCTCGGATTTTCACCGACCCCGGAGCTGCGCATTCATTATGTCATGGTCCGCCGGATCCCCGAAAGAAACGGCCTACGCTGTCGGCTAAGCCCGATAGAACCGCGTTCCCTTGAGAATGCGTTCGGCTTCAGAACGCAGGTACTTGATCTCCGCATCCGGGTCACTTGATCCAAAGACCGCTGAACCTGCCACAAAAACATCGGCACCTGCCTCAGCGGCTCCGATGATGGTCTTACGGTCGATACCGCCGTCAACCTGGATGAGGACGTCGGCCCCACTTGCTGTGACTGCCTCCCGAACACGGCGAATCTTGGGCAGGGTCGCATTGAGGAAACGCTGTCCCCCAAATCCCGGTTCGACGGTCATGACCAGGACCATATCGAACTCATCAATGAAGTCGAGGTAGGGACCGGGGTCAGTTGAGGGGCGGAAAGCGACTGAGGCCTTTGCCCCTGCGGCACGAATCCTGCGGGCAAGGGTGATGGGAGCCGTGACGGCCTCGGCATGAAATGTCACCGATTTGGCTCCGGCGTTGGCATAGTCAACCGCCCACCGGTCGGGATCTTCAATCATCAGGTGCGTGTCTACCGGTAGTCCTCCGTGGCGTACGGCGGCCTCGACAACCGGGAGTCCCCAGGTCAGGTTCGGAACGAAGTGCCCATCCATGACATCAACATGGACGAGGTCGGCACTGGCGATTCGATCGAGCTCGTTGTTGAGTGAGCCGATATCACAGGACAGAATCGAGGGGGCTATCTTCACGTGCATTTCTCTACCCTAACGTTCGTCAGAAGGTTCTACTTGCGGCGCAGGAGTGCGATGAACATTGCATCGCTCCCGTGGCGGTGGGGCCAGAGTTGCACCGTCTTTGAGGCAGTTTCGTCGCCACCACCCAGTCCCAGGTCCTCGGGGACCAGTTCTTGGGCTAGCTGGGCGGCATCCACCAGATCAACCAGTCCAGTTGCAAGGGCGCCCTCGACCTGAGCCAGAGTCTCTGCCGTGTGGGGAGAGCAGGTAACCCAGGCGATCACGCCTCCGGGTCGCGTGAGGCGGATGCCTGCTTCGAGCAGCTCTCTCTGCAGTGGAACTAGTTCGTCGAGGTCGCTGCGGTGGTGACGCCAACGTGATTCAGGGCGGCGGCGTAATGAGCCCAACCCGAGGCAGGGGGCATCAACAAGGACGCGGTCAAACAGTTGATCAACCTGGAGCTTACGTCCGTCCGCGTTTGTGACCGTCACGTTGTCAACAGCCTGAACCGAGCGCTGGACCAACCGGGCTCGAAGCGGGTTGACCTCATTGGCAACAAGTTGCACCCCGCGGTCGGAACCGAGAGTGGCCAAGAGTGCCGACTTACCTCCGGGACCCGCACAGAGGTCAAGCCAGCTCTGGTCTGGACCGTCTAGGGGAGCTTCCGCCAGGAGGATAGCGGCCAGTTGAGAACCCTCGTCCTGGACAGCTGCCTGTCCCCCTCTCACGGATGGCAGTGCACCCGGGTCTCCCCCGCTATCGAGGACGACCGCATACTCGCTGAGCATGCCCTGGCGTGTCCCAACCCCGATGACATCCTCGACCTCTTGGGCCAGTGCGCTGGGACTAATCAGCCCCGGGCGGGCCACGAGAGTCACGTGAGGCGCCCTGTTGTTCGCATCGAGGGCATCTGGGAGTTCGCTGCGTGGGATTCCCCGCGCAACCAGCGCATCCCCGATGGCGGAGACAATCCACCCCGGGTGCGAATGCATGGTGGACAGCCTGGTCTGTTCGTCCCCGATCAGTGCAGCCCTTTCGAAAACGGCCTCTTTCCCTTCACGGAGGAGGGAGCGCAGGATGGCGTTGACGAACTTTGAGGGACCTTCACCGGCGAGGTTCCGTGCAATCTCCACCGTTTCCGACAGTGCAGCATGGTCGGCCACCCGCATGAAAAGCAGCTGGTAGGCGCCCATGCGCAAGCAGACCAGCACCGGGATATCGAGGTCGACCAGTGGCTTGGAGCTGTGCTTTGCCAGGGCGAAGTCGAGAAAACCCTGCTGGCGGATAGTTCCGTAGGTGAGCTCCGAGGTGAACGCGGCATCACGATAGTCAAACTTGCGGTTCTTCGTCTGCTCGGCACGCAGTGCCTTCGGCAGGACGAGGTTGGCAAAACGCCCCTGCTCCTCGACCTCAACCAGTACCTCTGCTGCGACCAGTCGGGCCGGATCAATCCGGTTGGTTCCGTGCACCATCTACCTGTCCTCTTCCCTCGTCTGTCCCAACCGCGCGTCCTCCTTGAGGCGTGCCCCGCGATACCAGTCCGTCGCTGCCATCTGCCGCTTACCGGCAGGTGCCACCTCGCGGATTGCCACCTGGCCTTCGCCGCACGCGACAAGGACCTGCTTCCCAGTTGAGGATACAGTCCCAGGAAGTCCTGTAATCCCCACCGGTTCAACCACCGTTGCACCGGCGAGCTTCATCACCGAACCGTCCGGCAGTAGAGTCCAGGCACCGGGCTCCGGTGAGACGGCGCGAATCTGGTCCTTGGTCTCGGTTGCGGTCCGCGCAAAATCAACGAACCCGTCCTGTCGGTCAAGCTTGGAAGCATGCGTGACGCGGGTGTTGTTCACTCCCGTGTCCTGAACGGTTGCTTCTGCGTTGCCGGAAGCAAGTTGATCCACCACCTCGACGACCTGGTCAGCCCCGGAGTGGGCCATCGCCGCCAGGGCATCACCGGAGGTGATCTCAGAACCGAGGTCGTGCTTCACCCTGGAGAAAACGGGACCGGTGTCCATTCCTGCTTCAAGTTGGAACACGGAACTAGTCAGGCAGGTGTCACCGCGAAGTAGGGCTCGCTGGACCGGAGCTGCCCCTCGTAGATCGGGCAGGTCTGAGAAGTGCAGGTTGATCCACCCGAGAGGCAGAGCATCAAGAAGGTGCCGCGGCAGAAGGGCGCCATATGCGACCACCACCCCGAGGTCGGCACCGAGGGAGGAGATCCATGCCATTGACTCTTCGGATGCCGGCCGCTCTGTTTCGAGCAGGGGCAGCCCAGCCGAGGCGGCAAACTGGGCGACCTCGCTGGCAATGAGCGCCTTGGAGCGACCACGTCGCTTAGGAGGTCGCGTGATAACCCCGACGACCTCATGTTCTGACTCACAGAGCGCACGAAGTGTGGGTACGGCCACCTCTGGTGTTCCAGCAAAGACAACTCGAAGACTCAAAGCAGTTTCATCCTTCTTCTACTACGGCGCTGGATCGACCAGCGAATACGGGTTGACATCAAAGCGAGGAAGTACGCCACCATCACGACTGATATCACGACGCGCTGATCCAAGGGCCAGCATCAGTGTTTGGATCCTACGCGCCCCCACCGACAGAACCACCTTCTCGAGGTGAGCTCCGTCCTCCCCAGCAATGCTCGATTGACTGAGCAGTGCGAGATCCGGAAAGGGCATCCCGGGGAGGTGCATTTGAGGGGCGCCGACAGCTTTCGCTGCTGCGTCAAGCTCCAGCTTGATACTTCGAGGGGTCCCCTCGATGGACACTACCCACCGGGCCGGCGGAAACCCCAGCTCCAGGCGGCGCAGCCACTCTTCGTGGGCAAACTCCCCGGGACTCCACCTCACCAGTGAGTCAAGTAGCACCGGTTGAACTTCACCCACCAGAAGCGCCGATGAACGGGGACGCCCAAGAGCGAGGGCATCCATCCAGCGCCTCATCGCTTCGAGTGCCCCATCAAGACTGTTTCGGTAGGCCACACCACTCGCACCGGTGATTATCACCGCCGCATATCCACCCTCGGCAACCGGTTCGGCACCCGGAGTGGCAACCACGACCTGCGGCTCACTATCGACTCGTGGGACCAGACCTGCTGTTGAGGAAGACACTGTCACCCGATAGTCGGGAAAAGCACGTCCCAGTTCGTCACGGATTCGGTCCGAGCCGATACGCACGTAACCGTCCTCGGTTTCCGTCACCGCTCCGGCCGCTGGAACATGGACGAGGACGGGCCCGCTCTCAAGTCCGGCCCTGATCATGCGGTAGGCAGCGTCCGGGAGGCGCGTAAACCCGGTCGCGCCCTCCCGTTCGGCGGAGAACGCATCGAACATGGCCACCCTGGGCACCGTGGCGAGAACGTCCTCTTTAGTTGGAACCAGTTCCTGAGCCCACCCGGTCTCTACCAGGGCCTGCGACTTGACGGAACGGGCGTAGGCGATTGAGGTCAGCCCTACGTGTTCCCTGTGACTTCGTGAAACCGCGATGTCGAGGGCGTCGAACCGAGGGGTCCTCTGCTCGCGGTACCGGTCATCTCCGTCATCCCAAATGACAATGCTTCCGAGGTTCGGCAGCGGGGTCCACACCGCGGACCTGGAGCCGACCACCACGTCATAGTCTCCGAGCAGTGCACGCAGGTAACCGCGGTAGCGCCTGTCGGGGCTCTGTTCGGCATCAATGTGTCCCACGCGAAGGTCTGTCTCCTGTGAAAGACCCTCGGCCAGTTCCTGACTGATTCGGGCCGTGGGTGCGAGGACGAGGACGGATTTCCCCTCCCCGACGACCGCGAGGACTCTCTCTCGAATCATCGCATCTCGGTGACCCGGCAGGACCGTGGCAACAGTTCTGAGCTGCGTACCAGCCTGGGTCTGCTCTTTGGCCACTCGAGTAAATGTCCCGAGCCCGTTGCTTCGAGCCTGCTCAATCTCATCCGCAAGTGCCTTCTCAACGCGCGCACGTCGCGGAGGAACCACGAAGGAGATCAGTTGGCTTCGCGTCACACAGTAGCGCGCGGCAAGGTAGTCAATCGTCTCGAAGAGCTGCTCGGAGAGAACCGGCACTTCGGTGACCAGCTTGATGATCGGTTGTAGTCGCCCCTGGAAGGTGTTGCTGGCAGCAAGTTGGCGGACGTACCCCTCAAGGCGACGACGCCCAAAGCGCACCTGGACGCGCGATCCGACCGCTATCCCCTCCCGAAGTTCCTCGGGAACGGAATAGTCAAAAGGCTCATCCAAATGGGGAGCATCAATATCAACGATGACCTTCGCGAAGGCTCGTTCTGGGAAGCTCTCTAGCTCTGCCAGGAGGTTTGCTTCAGCACCGGATGGTTGAGACACCTGCTCCCCTTCCTGATGCAGAAAATCTAAACCTTCGCGGCCTCAAGTAGCGCGTCCGTACGATCCAGGTTTTCCCATGTGAATCCAGGTCGCCCGAAGTGCCCGTAGGCTGCCGTATCCCTGTAGCGGAACGCACTGGTGTCCAAGAGGCGCAGATCCTCAATGATACCGAGGGGGCGCAGGTCGAACACGTCCTCGATAACACGGGCCAACGCAGCTTCGGGAATCACGCCGGTGCCATAGGTATCCACCGTGATGGAGACCGGACGGGATGAACCGATGGCGTAGGCCAGTTGGATCTGGCAGCGCTTGGCGAGGCCGGCAGCCACCACATTCTTGGCAATCCAGCGGGCGGCGTAAGAGGCCGAGCGGTCAACCTTCGACGGGTCCTTACCTGAGAAGGCTCCGCCACCATGGGCAGCACTACCACCGTAGGTATCAACGATAATCTTGCGCCCCGTCAAACCCGCGTCCGCCGCCGGGCCACCGATGACGAATCGTCCAGACGGGTTGATCAAACGAACCGTGTTGCTGAGGTCGAGGTCGAGCCCGTTTTCCTGAAAGACGTGATCGATCACGTGGGTTCCAACCAGCTCTGCCAGCTCGCCCTCACCCAGGTTCTCGACGTGCTGGGTCGACACAACCACGTTGTCGACCGCGACTGGGCGATCACCTTCGTAGAGGAGGGTGACCTGCGTCTTGCCATCGGGAAGGAGGCCTTCAACCACGTTCTGTTTGCGGACCTCAGCGAGTCGCATGGCCAGTTTCTGGGCCAGCCAAATCGGAGCTGGCATGAAGTCCGGGGTCTCATCCGAGGCGTAGCCAAACATGATGCCCTGGTCGCCGGCGCCCTGAATATCGCGTGGGTCCACCACTTCGTCGAGTACACCGCGACTCTCAAGGGAGCGGTTCACTCCCCCTGCGATGTCGGGGCTCTGCTGGCCGATGGCGACCGAGACGCCACAGGAGTTACCGTCAAAACCGGCAACATGTGAGTCGTAACCAATGTTGACGATCTCTTCGCGGACCACAGCGGGGATCTCTACGTAGGCGTCGGTGGTGATTTCCCCGACAACGTGGACCAGGCCCTTGGTAGCCACGACCTCAACTGCTACGCGAGCTTCCGGGTCCTGTTCGAGCATCTGGTCAAGAATGGCATCTGAAACCCGGTCACAGAGCTTGTCAGGGTGCCCCTCTGTTACAGATTCAGAGGTAAATGGGCGCAGCGCACTGGACACGGTCAGTCCTTCTCTTTCAAAATATCGATTACGCGAGAGAGCAGATCAGCTGCCACCTGGTCTTTAGAGCCAGAGGTCTCCCCCGTTAGGTTCCCGTCAGCATCAAGGAACAGAAGGGTGTTCGGAACATCTCCGAATCCGATCCCCTCCCCGACCCGATTCACGGCAAGCAGATCAGCGTTCTTGGCGCGTGCCTTGACCGCGCCGAACTCGAGTACCTCTGCCCTCGAACCGGTCTCAGCGCCGAAGCCGACAAGAGCTGCGGGCCGATTGGTCGATCCTGCGACCGAGGCGAGGATGTCTTCAGTGCGTGACAGTTGAAGGGTCAGGGAGTCGCTATCCCCGGTCTTCTTGATCTTGGAGGCACTGACATGGGACGGAGTAAAATCGGCGACCGCAGCAGCCATAATCAGTACGTCTGCGTCCTCTATGGCCCGGTGTACTGCAGATGCCATGTCCTTCGCGGATCGTGCCTCAACCAGGGTGAGCCGCTCTCCGCTTGGCAGTGGGGCTGTCATTGCGGCCGTAATCAGAACTACTTCCGCCCC
>CAMFDH010000017.1 GCA_945949035.1 uncultured Actinomyces sp. | reverse complement strand
GAAGGACTCGACAAGTGAGTAAGGATTTTTCAACCACCGTGAGCAACCTTGAAAAGCAGGCTAACGCCAGCAGCGAAAAACTCTCCGAGACCCTTCAGGCCCTGGTCAGTGAGGCACAACCTAAGACCCAGGCACAGTACCTCCTTGCGGATGCCAAGTACCGCGCGCAAGAGGCCCTCTACGTCACCCAAACCACCATTGATGCAGCTCGCGAGGGTGATCCCGAAGCCCGCAAGAAGGTCATCAAGGCGGCAGCCATTGGCGCAGCTGTCATTGGTGTCTGCATTCTTCGCCGCACCCTGATTCGACGCCGTAAGCGCTGACGTTGCCAGACTCACCACACGACCACGGGGTGGTCGTGTGGAAAAGCATGCTGGCTACGCGGTAGAATGTGCCCGCGACAGAATTCATTGGATCCAGGGGACCGGAATACGGACCCGCAAGAGGTAGAGGGGGTCGACGCCATGGGGCGCGGCCGTCAAAAGGCAAAGCACATGAAAGTGGCGCGCAGCCTCAAGTACTTCAGTCCTGAGACTGATCTTGACGCTCTGCAGCGCGAACTGACCGGAACGCACGACACGAAACTGGAGCCGATTCCCGATGAGGACTCGGATTCGGAAGACAAGTGGTCGGATGATTCCTGGGATGCACCCTCGTCATACTCTGACGCCTGGGAAGACTACCGGGATTAGCTAGCCCACCTTCGGGCTTACTTTTCACTTCCCTTTTCACCAAGTTGGTCAACGACCAGGCTTGAGGTTTCAGCGAGCCCGCTGCGGTACGCCGCCCTGCCCAGCAGGTGCGAAGCCACCGGGGCGGCAATCACCTGGATGGCCAGAACCGCCAGGCTGATGGCAAACCAGGCCCAGGTTCGCAGGACCAGTGTCGAACCACCCAGAATCAGCATCAGGCCCAGCAGCTGTGGCTTAGCCGCGGCGTGGGTCCGTGAGAACAGGTCGGGCAAACGCACTAGACCCAGGGCCGCCACCAGTGTGAACAGGGCTCCGGCTAGCACTAGAATGACGCCTGCAAAGTCAAGGATCGTGTCAAATACCGTCACTGTTCGTCCTCCTCATTACCGAGGCGGTGGCTGCGGTGGCCCACCTGTGACTCTGGGTTGACAACCAGGCGGTGTCCGGCATTTCTCTGCACCCCAAAACGGATGAATCTTGAGACGGTCACGGTTGAGAAGAATGCGGTAAGTACAAAGACAATCAGCAGCGCTGCAAGATCGCCTCGTTCCCGAACCACAATCAACACGGCCACCAGGCCGAGGATCCCTGCCGCAAAGACATCGAGTGCCACTGCCCTATCAAGGGCTGTGGGGCCTTTGACCAGCCGGAACAGGGAGAGCAGCAGCGAGACCACCAGAACCCCCATACTGATCCACAGGATGATATCCATGGCGGTCATGAACCCACCTCCTCATGACGATGAGCCCCGGTGACACCGGTTTCCTCCAGGACGCTGTTGGGAGCGAAGGCCAGCAGGACAAGGCGCTCCTGATTCAGAACCTCCTGGCGCACCCCCTCGATACCCCCGTGAGCGGGAAGGTCCAGAACGTGCAGGTAGAGGGCGTGCTCTTCACGTGAAGCCTGAATGACGATGGTGCCGGGCACCATCGATGTCATGGCTGCCACGATGGTGATGTAGACCGGGTTGCTGCTTCTCACCGAACACTTGACGATGCCGTCGTCGTGGTGACGCCCCGACACTACAATCCAGCTCACCTGTGCCCCCGCCCAGACCAGGTCCCAGATGAACCGCCCCAGCAGGTGCAGGAATGCGAAGGGCCTCAGGTGCCACAGGCCCGGCATTGAGGGGAGGGGGAAGATCAGTTGAACGAGGACGACCACCAGCAGACCGCCGAGGACGGTGAGCCAGTCCAGTGAGCGGAAGACCGCCAGCCAGATCAGAAGCAACCAGATCGTCATTGAGATCGAGGCGTGACGCCTCACCCTAGTTGGCATCGTTCCCTCCGATCTCAGGTAGTGCCGGTTGTGTTGGCAGCAGCGGTGGCAGCGGGTTGGGGTCGATCCACGGCGGACGGAACGGCGGGAGTTTCGAAACACCCTGACCACGCCCGTCCTCACCAAGAACCGCCGTCACATAGCTGTCCTTGTCCATCATGTTCGAGGCCGAACCGTGGGCATAACCGTAGATGGGACCGGAGAAGATCGCCATGCCAATCTGAACCGCCACCAGTGTGGTTGCCACCGAGTACATGATGATGTTGGAGGAACCCCCACCCTTTTCCATCTCGGTCTTGGCCGCCTGCTGCACCTTCTCGGCAGCTCGTCCCTCGCGCTGAACCTCTTCGAGGCGGCGCATGATGCGCTCCTGACGCCCCGAGAGCCTCTCGCCCTCCGCCGGCATCACGAAGTCGTCATGGATGACACGCTTGGGCTGCCAGAATGCCTTGTTCCAGAACTTCACGGCAACGTAAAGCGTGAGGAACGAAGTGAGGATACCGGAGGCCAGCAGCGCGTAGGACATCGGGGTGTTGACGAGGACGGAAGCCTCTGCCAAGCCGAGCTTGCCGATGAATCCCGTCAGCGGGGGCATACCGACCAGGTTGAGCGCCGTGATCATGAAGAGGATCGAGAGCCATCGTTTCTCTCGTGCCAGGTCAGAGAGCCTGGTGAGCGAGGTGGTGCCCCTGTACCTCTCGATGAGCCCGACGATGAGGAAGAGCGCAGTCTGCACGACGATGTGGTGGGCGGCGTAATAGATCGCCGCACCCAGCCCGTCCACCGTATCCAGGGAAATGCCCCACATCATGAAGCCGATATGGGAGATCAGGGTGAAGGAAAGCAGTCGTTTGGCGTCATCCTGAGCCACGGCCCCCAGGATGCCGATGATCATGGAGAGGATGCCGATGATCGCCAGGAGTGTGCTGAAGCGATCACCCGGGAAGAGGACGAACTGCAGGCGGATGATGGCGTAGACGCCCACCTTGGTGAGCAGGCCGGCGAACACCGCCGTTACCGGAGCGGGAGCGGTCGGGTATGAGTCCGGAAGCCACGACGCCAGGGGGAAGATCGCGGCCTTCACCCCGAAGGCCACCAGGAGCATCGCCTGGAGGATCATGGTGGTTTCAGCGGGAAGTTCCGCGAGTCGAACCGACAGCTGCGCCATGTTCATGGTGCCCGTCGCACCGTAAATCCAGGCGATTCCGATCAGGAACAGAACCGAGGAGAACAGCGAAACGATGACATAGACGGTGCCCGACCGGACTCGTCCTCGGGTTCCCCCCAGCGTGATGAGGACGAAAGAGGCCGCCAGAAGAATCTCAAAGCCAACGTAGAGGTTGAAGAGATCCCCCGTGAGAAACGAGTTGGAAACACCGGCCGACAGTATGAGGAAAGTCGGGTAGAACACCGCCACCGGCGAGGTCGGGACAGGGTCCGAAACGTTCTCACCTATCGAGTAGATGAGGACGGCGAGGGCCACCACCTGCGAAACCACCAGCATGAGGGTTGAAAGTCGATCTGCCACCAGTGTGATCCCAATGGGCGCCGCCCAGGAACCCACGTCGAGGACGATGGGGTCGCCCGCCGCACCGAAGACCAGGATGAAGCCGATAACGGTGGACACCAGCATGGCGATGAGCGCCACGAGCTGCTGCAGACGAGGGCGCCGTCCAAGAACCAGCGCCAGACCCGCGGAGACCAGTGGGATGAGCACCGGAAGGGGCACCAGCCAGGAGAGTGATGCGGCGGTCACCTGCGCTCCTCCTGGTCGTAGAAGATTTCGGCGTCCTCGGTTCCCTCCGCATAGAGTTCATCGAGGTCCGTCACCCCGTGGCGACGTGCGGTTCGGGCCACCCTGCGGTCCTCAACGTCGTCGACGACCTCATCGTTACCCGTCAGCAACCAGGAGCGGTAGGCGAGAGCCAGCCCGAAGGCGGTCGTTCCCAGCGAGAGGACGATTGAGGTGAGGATCAGGGCCTGCGGGAGGGGGTCGACGATCGTGTCCGTCCCCTCTCCGAGCAGCGGGGGCATTCCCGCGGACCCACCCATTGCCAGGATGAGGACGTTGACGCCGTTGGTGATTAGCGCCAGACCGATGAAGATGCGGGACAGCGTCCTCTCCAGGGTCAGGTAGACCCCGGAGCCAACCAGAACTCCGACGAAGATGAAGATTGCTAGTGATGGCATCTCAGGCACCCACCGATCCGTAGCTGCGTGACGACGGGTCGCCCTGTCTGTCGACCTCGGCACCGAGAGCGGCAACCAGGTCGATGATCAGCCCGAGGACGAGAATGTAGACACCAATGTCAAGGATCATGGCGGTTGTGAAGTGAAGGTCCCCAATCATGCCCAGTGGGATATCCACCGGGGTCGACTGGAACGGGACATTCCCGTAGAGCAGCGGAAGAGCACCGCCAGCAGTCGCGACAAACAGGCCGGTTCCAAGTAGGTAGCCCGCGGGAATCGGCATTGCCTCACCAAGTTCGTAGCGTCCGCCGGCCAGATAGCGCAGCACGAAGGCCAGGCCCGCAACCACGCCTCCGACAAAACCGCCGCCGGGGTTGTTGTGTCCGATGAGTAGCAGCCAGATCGACAGCACAATCATGGTTGGGAAGAGTAGACGTGTGGAAACCTCGAGTACCAGGGAGCGGTCGTGGGGCCGCTGGGCGGTGGCACCGGGAAGGAACCGACCAGGCTTGGCTGAACGCTTGGTGATGCGGTCGATGCGCCCCGTCCTCGACATCACGTAGATCAGCGAGGCCACGCCCGTGGCGGTCACCAGCAGGACCGACAGCTCCCCCATCGTGTCCCAGGCACGGATGTCCACAAGGATTACGTTGACGATGTTGCGTCCGTGGCCGAACTCAAGTGCCTCCCGTGGCATCAGTTCTGAAACCGGCTGGTGGATGCGCGCGGAGAAGGCGTAGTAACCACCGAGTGAGGTGATGATGCCCGCGGAAATACCGACGATGAGCCGGCTGATCTTGCTGGATACCAGTGGCCTGGTTGAGAAGAAGGTCGGCAGCTTGCGCAGCACCAGAATGAAGACCACGATGCTGACGGCCTCGACAGCCAGCTGGGTGAGGGCGAGGTCGGGGGCTCCGTGGATCGCGAACAGGAGCGAGACGGACATGCCGACAGCCCCGAGCGATAGAGCTGCCCGCACCCGCCGCCGTGAACGCACGGTCGCGATTGTGGCGACGACACCAACGACGACGATTCCTGCCTGCAGGGAAGAGTCCCACAGCGGGGGCAGATCCCGGGGCGGATTGGTGCGGAGGATTCCGTAGCCGGTCAGGACAGCCGCGGACATGACGATCGTGCCGACCTCAGCGGGAAGTGAACCCCTCTGGAACAGAGAGGTGACACGACTGGCGATCAGTTCCAGCTCACTGATTGAGGCAGCAAACAGGCGAGCCGCAGAGATCGGGGTTTCCACTGCCCTCTGCAACTTGGAAACCTGCGGGCGCAGGTAGATCAGGGTGAGGCCGCCAGCAATGATGACAGCCGTGACCAGTGCGGGTGCCAGACCGGACCAGAGCGCAATGTGTGCTTCCCCGGGCATACCCAACGCGGGGCCAGTCGAGGCATTGAGTAGGTGATCGAACAGCTGGGCGACGATCCCGAGAAGAGCGCCGCTGGCTAGGACCCCGATGGGCGCCAGCATCAGCTTCGAGAGGGGGCGAACCTGCAAGTCGACAAGGATCTTCTTGGTTCCAAAAGCGCCCCACCAGAATCGCCAGGCGTAGGCCATGGTCATCATCGAGCCGAGGGCAACGATGACCACAATCAACCATCCGAACCCGGTGCCGGAAGGAAGGTGCGGGGAACTACCGTGGAGCAGGCCGGCAAGCAGCGACTCTTTTCCGACGTAGCCAAGCGTGACTGGAATTCCCGCCATCGACAGGGCTGCGAGGCCCGCAAAGCCGGCCAGGAGGGGCATGCGCTTGCGCAGACCACTCAGTTCCCACAGGTCACGGGTTCCGGTGGAACTCTCAACGGCGCCGACCGTGAGGAACAGCGAGGACTTGAAGAGGGCGTGGGCGATCATGATGACCAGCCCAGCCGTCAGGGTTGCAGCGGTCCCGAAGCCAACCGCTGCAATCATCAGGCCCAGCTGAGACACGGTGCCGTAGGCGAGGATCAGCTTCAAGTCACGCTGTCGCAATGCCCGGTAGGAGGCGTGCAGCATGGTGTAAAGACCGAGGGTGACCGCCACTGCCGACCAGCCGGGAATCAGCGTGAAGCCCGGGGTGAACCTGGCGATGAGGTAGACGCCTGCCTTCACCATGGCTGCGGCGTGCAGGTAAGCGGACACCGGAGTTGGGGCCGCCATTGCGCCCGGAAGCCAGAAGCTGAATGGCACCTGAGCCGACTTGGAGAGACCACCAACCAGAACGAGGAGGGCCGCGACAATGAACAGCGGCTGGTTCGCTTGCAGGGTTCCGTCCTGGAACCTCTCAATCAGGACAGAGCTGCGGAAGGATCCCCCCGGCGCCATACCGAACATGACCAGGCCGGAGAACATGACCAGGCCGCCAAAGCCGGTGATCAGGAAGGCCTGCCGAGCCGCAGCGCGTGCAGGGCGACGCGTGGAGTGGTGCCCGATCAGCAGGTAGGAAAGCACCGCCGTCAGTTCCCAGAAGACGTACATCATCATGGTTTGGTCCGAGACCACCACGCCGTACATTGCCGCCGAGAAAGCCATGAAGAAGGTGGCAAACCTACCTAGAGAGCCCGCACTTCCAGAGAAGTATCGCGAGGAGTAGACCAGCACCAGGGCCCCCACCCCTGAGATCAACAGCATCATGACCCAGGAGAGCACGTCGAGACGGAAGACAAACTCTAAGCCCAGGGTCGGAACCCACTGGAAGGACTCAAGACGCTGCGCTTGGAACACCGCGGGGGCCTGCAGGATCGCCCAAACCACCACCGATGCGGGTGCCAGGGCCAAAACCAGGAAGCCGTTCCTTCCCCAGAGCCTGACTGCCAGCGGGGCGCACAGGATGGCTATGAGTTGCACGATGAGCAGCTCAATCACGGTGTGTGTACCTCTCGTTATCTGTGCCGGGCCAGGCGGGGCGGCACAAGCTGCGCTGGCGAAAACCCAAGCGAACAGAAGGCCAACCCGATTCTAACCCGCCCGATGGCTGGTCTAAGCCTTCGACAAGGGATAATGGGAGAGATCTTGGACTTTGAGGAGGGCGATTATGGCCTCGGATACCGTCACCTACCTCTGTGTGGGCCTGGCACTTCTAGCAAGCGTGGCCGGGGTATCCGTGTTCGTTCGCGGCGTAGCACGGATTGCCGAGGTCGCACGTGAGGGCGGCCCCGAAAGCGGACGTTGGAACCAGCCGTGGTTGCGCATCTGGACGGCGCTTCGAATCTCACTGTCCCATTCCACCTTCAGGAACCGACCCCTGGTTCGGGTGGCGCACTGGATCGTCATGGTCTCCTTTGTCGTCCTCGTCCTCACGCTGGTTTCCGCTTACGGACAGCTCTTCGACCCCCTATACTCCCTGCCGGTACTCGGCTCACTCGCGGCGTGGAACTGGATCGTAGAGATCCTGGCGACCCTCGGCTTCCTCTCCATCGCAGCGCTGTTCGTCGTTCGTACCGTCACCATGCTGAGGGCGAAGCGAGAGGATGCGCCGCGCTCGTCCCGCTTCTTCGGCTCCACCCGCTGGCAGGCCTGGTTTGTCGAGGCCGTTGTCGCCATCGTTTCCCTAACGATCCTTCTCAGCCACGGCTTCCGCTTCGCCCTCGAACTGGCGGTTGATCCGGCGGCAACCAGTGCCTGGCACTATCCGCTCACCGCCTGGTTCGGCTACCTGGTCTCCGGCTGGTCTGCCAGCGCGCTGGCCAACGCCCTCGTCATCGTCCTCACCATCAAGATCGTCACCTCGATGCTGTGGATGCTGGTCGTCGGCAACGACATCGCCATGAGCGTCTCCTGGCACCGCTTCCTCGCCCCCGTCAACATCGCGGCCGGGCGGAACGCAGACGGTGCGAAGTCTCTGGGTGCCCTGGCACTCCCCCTGGTTGCCGGAATCCCCTCAGCCAACCTCGCAGACGACTTTGAAGCCCTTGATGAAGCCGCCGCAAGCGCCGCCGACGAGGACGATGATCGGCCCCCCGTCATCGGCCTCGGCACCACCGCCGACCTGACGTGGAAAGACCGCTTGGACTTCATGTCCTGCACCGAGTGCGGTCGCTGCCAGGACCTGTGCCCGGCGTGGAACACCGAGAAGCCACTCTCCCCCAAACTGCTGACGATGGCCCTGCGTGACAGTGCGGTCTCCGCCTCAGGTTTCACCAACCCGACCCAGGCCGGTCCTGATTCAGCCGACGTCCTCGGGGCGCTGACCATGGCTAAGACTTCACCGGGCGGGGTTCCCAGAGGCGACGCGGCACTTGCCCCCGGCGTCCTCAACCCCGATGTGCTGTGGGACTGCACCATGTGCGGGGCTTGCGTGGAGCAGTGTCCGGTCGACATCGAACACATTGACCACATCGCCAACATGCGTCGCTTCCAGGTGCTGATGGAGTCCGCTTTCCCCCGCGAACTGGCGCGTCCGTTCCGCGCCATGGAAACGAAGGCGAACCCCTACAACCAGTCCCCCCGCAAGCGTCTCGACTGGGCCAAGAACCTCGACTTTGACGTTCCCGTTCTGGGTGAGGACGCCGAGGACGCCACCGAGTTTGACTACCTGTTCTGGGTCGGTTGCGCGGGCGCTTACGACGAGAAGGCCAAGCGGACTACCGCTGCGGTTGCAGAGCTACTTCACACAGCGGGCACGACCTTCGCCGTCCTCGGATCCGGCGAGGGATGTACCGGGGACCCGGCCCGACGCGCCGGAAACGAGATCCTCTTCCAGATGCTCGCGTCAGACTCGATTGAGACCCTGAATGAGGTTAAGGCCAAGCGCATCGTCGTTACCTGCGCCCACTGCTTCAACACCATCGGGAATGAGTTCCCCCAGCTGGGTGGCCACTACGAGGTCATTCACCACACCCAGCTGCTCAACCGCCTGGTGCGTGAGGGAACACTGACCCCGATTCCACCAAGTCCCGAAGAAATGCAGACGGTGACCTACCACGACCCCTGCTTCCTCGGCCGTCACAACAGAGTGTTTGAGGCACCCCGGGAACTACTGGGAAGTGAACCCGGCCTCGAGCTGGTCGAAATGTCGCAGAACCGAGAGCTGGCCATGTGCTGCGGGGCCGGTGGCGCAAGAGCCTGGATGGAGGAAACCCGCGGAACACGCATCGCTTCTGCCCGGGTTGATCAAGCCCTTGCAACCGGCGCAACGACGGTTGCCACCGCCTGCCCCTTCTGCACCCAGATGCTGGACTCAGCCGTCCCCTCGGATGCGGAGCTGCAGATCAAGGACGTGGCGGTCCTTCTTCTGGAAGGTGTGCATCGAGGGCAAGAAGGAATCCGTCCTCGTCAATAACGGCTGAGTTCGGGACCGCGGTTGCGAGGGCGGCAGCGGCGGTCTCAGCAATCGCTTCGGCACGCAGGCGCTCAAGGCGAACCCGCCGGGAACGAAGCGCAGGACCCGAGACGGGAACCTGCGGGGTGGCCGCAAGTGAGCCTGGCCGTCCCGATCCCGTTTGCGGGGACCTGCGGGGATCCAGATCTTCAGGGGCGGCCCAAACGATCTCGTACACAACCAGCGGGGGCTTGGCCCAGCGTTCCCAACGCAGGGTGCGGGGAACGAAAGTCTCGGGCCGCACCCCGATCAGCACCTGAGAGGACTTGGAAACAGGGGCCATCACCGCGTAGGGCATGCCCGGTTCAACCGAGGCTGGCACAGAGGCGCCCGCCGCACCCGGAACCCCGGGGAAGTTCAACCCCTCGATGTGGGGAGAGAGGATGTCCCAGGTTTCCTGCGGGGTCAGCCAACGATCGGTGAGGACTCGCAGGCTCACGGAAGCATCCGAGTCGGCTCGAACGATGGCGCCACTTCCGGCCACCCGCACACTGCCCCCGAGTCGCCTGGCAAAACGCCTCAGGACCTCCAGGACCTTCTGTTCGGCACCGACGGGCATTCCGTCCGGGAATGCTCGGGCCCAGTCGTCAAAACGCTGCACCTCTTCGCTGGGCTTGGCCCCGCGGTGGGGTGGGCAACGCAGCATCCAGGCCTGGTGGTTGTCACTTGGAACCCCCAGGGCCTCAGCGGTCTGTTCGTCCAGACTCCAGGCTCCCTCAAGCGTGACGTTCTCCAGCAGGTGCAGAACGCCCGGGGCCTGCCAGCCGGCCTCATTCCACACCGAAACAGCCAGCGCTTCCAAGTCGTCGGGTGAGACCGATTCCGGAAGTAGCAGCAGGTGGTAGGCAGAGGCCGTGGTGAGGTCGAGGCTGCTGCGGGGTTCGACCCGCTCAAAGTTCAGGGGCAGTGGGGCGAGCGCGTCGACCATCAACTCCCCGGTCTCAGCGATGCTGAAACTCGCAGTGGAGGTCGCGGTGCCATCCAGCATGTTCAGGTCCGTCTCCACCAGCGGATTGGGACTGATCTTCAAATTCGCCATCCGGTCGCGTATCGACCTGCGTTCCGGGATCTCGTTCTCTGCCATCAGAGCACCCTACGCACGGGCTTCGCCCTCTTCGTCCTCCACCGCACCCGCGGTTGGAGCCACCGAAATGCGGTCAAAACGAAGATGAGAGAGTGAAGCGGTGGGTCCGCGCTGACCCTGGTAGTGCGAGCCGAGAGAGGCACTGCCGTAGGGGGTTTCGGCGGGGCTTGAGAGGTTGAAGAAGCAGAGCTGCCCGATCTTCATGCCGGGGTAGAGCAGGATGGGCATGGTCGCCGTGTTCGACAGCTCAAGGGTGACGTGCCCCGAGAAGCCCGGGTCAATGAAACCAGCCGTGGAGTGCGTCAACAGGCCAAGGCGCCCCAGAGATGACTTCCCCTCCAGACGCGCCGCGACATCATCACCCAGGGTGACCAGTTCGTAGGTGGCGCCGAGGACGAACTCTCCGGGATGCAGGACAAACGGCTCGTCCTCATCGACCTCAACGCGCCTGGTCAACCCGGGTTGGGCGGTGGCAGGATCGATCACTGAATACCTGTGGTTATCGAAGAGACGGAAGACGCGGTCGAGGCGCACGTCAATGCTGGCCGGCTGAATCATGGCCCGATCCAGCGGATCCAGGCAGATTCGACCGGCGTCGATCGAATGGCGTATGTCGCGGTCACTCAGAAGCATGCTGACATCATCCCACGGCGCCAGCAGAACAGAGCGGCACAGACAAAAGTCTTCGACGCTAGCTCTGCGACCCGATGATCAGGTCAGCCAGGTCGTCAACGTCCGTGGCCGTGGTATCGAACGAACACATCAGGCGGGCGAGGTCGGGATCGCCCGGCCAGTCATAGAAGTGGAACACTGCGCGAGCACGTTCCTTCTGCTGGGGGGTCAGCATGGCGAAAACCCCGTTGGACTGCACGGGAACGGGAATGGGAACGGCGCCGTCAAGTCGGCTGTGAAGGCGAGCCGCCATCGCATTGGAGTGCTGAGCCAAGCGAAGCCACAGGTCCGTTCCGAAGAGTTCGGTGAGTTGCGCCGACACGAAACGCATCTTCGATCCCAGCTGCATGTTGGTCTTACGCAGGTAGGGCAGGCCCGTTGCACGTTCGGGGTTGAGGACGACGACGGCCTCAGCGCCCATGGCGCCGTTCTTGGTACCTCCCAGGCTGAGGACGTCAACTCCGACATCCGTGGTGATCTCACGCAGTGTGGTACCAAGGTGGGCTGCCGCGTTGGATAGTCGAGCTCCGTCCATGTGGAGAGCCATGTCGTGGGCATGCGCAAAGTCGGCTAGCGCGCGGACCTCTGCTGGCGTGTAGCAGGTGCCAAGCTCCGTGACCTGCGAGATCGATATGGCAAGGGGCTGCGAGCGGTGCGGGTCCCCCCACCCCCAGGCCTCGCGCTCCGCCAGTTCCGGCGTGAGCTTCCCATCCGGAGTGGGGATCCCCAGGATCTTCAGGGCACCAACTTTTTCGGGTGCCCCGCCCTCGTCATTGTTGATATGTGCGGTCGAGGGCGCGATGACAGCACCCCAGCGCGGCAGCACTGACTGCAGGGAGACTACGTTGGCGCCAGTGCCGTTGAAGACGGGGAATCCCTCGGCATCCTCACCAAACACCTCACGGATCATCTGATCCATGGCCCCGGTCCATTCGTCCTCGCCGTAGGAGGAAGCGTGCCCCACATTTGCCCGGGCTATGGCCTCGAGGATCTGTGGATGCACTCCCGAGTAGTTGTCGGAGGCAAAGCTGTTGCGGCTGGAGGTGCTGGTCTGCGTCATGGGATAACGCTACGTCGGACAGGCAGGTTCAGACAGCCACGCCCGCAAGCTGGCCCAGAGGCAGTGTGGGAAAATCCGCTCAATATAGCGGAAAAGCCTGGAAATCCGGGCCCTGGAGGAGTCGAGCGGATGACGGGAATCGAACCCGCGCT
>CAMFDH010000016.1 GCA_945949035.1 uncultured Actinomyces sp. | reverse complement strand
TGCGCACCGGGAATGGGGCAGCAATATTGACGGCCCCGCGAGTCTCGCCGTCAAGCAACCACAGCTGAGCCGCAACATGGTCATCAATGTGAACCCAGGACAGCCACTGCTCGCCGGAACCAATCCGACCCGCCACACCCCACTGGAACAGCGGTCGCAGGGCTCCGAGAAAACCGCCCGACTCAGAGAGGACATTAGCCGTCCTCATCCGCACCACGCGGACCCCAAGGTCTTCAGCCACCACAGCCTCGCGTTCCCAGGCCCGGCACACCCCTGCTAGGAATCCGGTGCCCGAAGGCGAGTCCTCCACCAGAATACGATCCCCCGCATTGAAGCCGTAGTAGCCCATGGCGCTTGCGGAAAGGAAGGTTCGGCAGCGATCCGCGCCATCATCGTGCGCCTCACGAAGAGCCTGCACCACCGTCTGTGTGGAGTTGACCCTGGAGTCAAGAATCTCCCTGCGGTACTTCCTGGACCACCGCGCCCCACCGATCGGGGCGCCAGCCAGGTTGATAACAGCGTCAACATCCCTGAGTCCGGGACCGAAGATCTCCCGTGAGTCTGGGTCCCACTGACGTTCGTTATCAGCCCTGGCGGGTCGGCGCACCAGACGTACGACCTCGTCACCACGGTTTTCCAGGGCCTGAATTAGGCGCGAGCCAATCAACCCTGATGCCCCACCGACTGCGATTCTCATGGTGTCAGCCTAGGTTCGGATGATCAGATCGGCTAGGCCTCGGGGATTATCGCGCTCCCAGTGCCGAGCCTCCTGGTCGTGCCACTGCTGCCAGTGGGGTGCAAACCGGGCCCCGTCCCGTTCCAGACCACGCGCCTTGGCAACCTCGGGCTCGGCTTCAACCCAGAGCCTCAGGTCGACAAGCGGGGCCGTGACGGGGGTGAGGGAACCGCAGCCCTCCAGAATCCAACTGCCGCTGAGGTCGACCGGAACGAACTCTTCGAAGTGCTCCTGATACCAGTCCCAGCGGTGGTAGCCCGACCTCTCACCGGTAAGCAGCTCCTCGGTAATGCGCGTTCCCTCGGCCAGGCCCTCCCAGCCGGGAACCCACTCTTCAATGCTGAGGACGGGTAGGTCGAAGAGATCGCCCAGCTCGGCTGCGATGGTGGTCTTGCCGCTTCCTGAGGGGCCATCGATGATGATGCGCCGCGGAGAATCGTCCTCATCAAGGCGCTTGCGGATAACGTCAACCGCCCCGGCCCTGAGGACCGTGGGCGGGAGGCTGTCGTCACAGGTGGTTGGGTTCGGCACGTCCGTCACGTTACTAGCTGATCCCGAACAGAGAGAAAGAGCCGAAGACCAGGGCGACACCCAGGGAGATCGCGGGGACGGAAACACAGACCAGGACCATGACCGCATCGGACCAGGACAACCTGGACTCACGCGCGTAACTACGGGGAGTGTCGGACCCGAATCCGCGGGCTTCCATGGAGACGGAGAGCGAGTCGGCGCGACGCAGAGCAAACGTTGTCAGCGAGAAGGCCGCCTTGATGAAGTGAGCCCCGTCCAATCCGCGGGAGCGCCGGGCGCGGCGCAGGGCCTGCCAGTCCGTCAGCATCAGGCCCACCATGCGAATGGCCGCCAGGGATGAGAGCACAAACCGCGACGGCAGCTTCGCCACCTGGGTCAGGGAGTCCGCCACCTCGGTGGAGCCCAGGCTGGGCAGAATTACCACGGCAGGGAGGCCCACCGCCAGCACGCGCAGGGAGATGGAAAGGGCCAGCCACACCGAGTTCTCGCTGATCACGACCGGTCCCCAGGCTGCGTAGACCTGTCCGCCACTACCGCCGTAGAGCAGCATGGACACGGCCGCCAGTGGCGCCGCGACCAGCAGCGGGGACATGCGGATCAGCAGCTGACGAGGACGAAGACGCGCCAGGGGAAGCAGAAGTAGCTCCAGCGCAAACGCCAGACCCGCAGACACCGGGTCGATGCTGAGCATCAGTGGGATCGTCATCAGGAAGAGGCCGAGGAGTTGCGCCGCGGGGTTAACGCGGCTGAGGATCGACCGGGCTGGTCGACGTGGTTCCACCTCTGCTTCCGCCACCACGGGCGCGAGGGCATCGATCTGAAGAACACGCTCTCCCAGCGCCTCCACAAGATACGGGTCGTGCGTGACGGTAATCAGGGTGGTTCCCCGGGCATCGGCCTCGCGCAACAGTGCCACCAGGTCGACCCAGGTGTTGAAGTCCTGGCCGAAGGTGGGTTCGTCGAGGACGATCACCGCCGGGGCGGCAATCAGTGCGGTTCCCACCCCGAGGCGGCGTCTCTCCCCGCCCGAAAGTGAGAGCGGGTGAGCACGGCGCAGGTGGGTGAGGTGAAGAAGATCGAGGTAGCGCTCAACCCGTTCTGCCACCTCCCCCTCACTCAAACCGCTGAGTTTGGGTCCCAGCCCCAACTCTTCCTCAACTGTGGCGGTGAGGAACTGGTACTGCGGCTCCTGGAACACCATGGAAATGCGCCCGAGCAGCTGGGGGGTGGACCAGTCGTGGGGACTGCGTTCTGCCGGGTCGACCCGGCTTGATCCAGCCGCAACGACGCTGCTGCCGGCTTCAACCAGGCCCTGCTTCGGCGTCAGCAGTCCGGCCAGGGTCAGCGCCAGGGTGGTCTTGCCGGCCCCGTTGGCGCCGACAACACAGGTGGAAACCTGTTCGGGGAACTCGAGGTCGAGGCCGGTGAGCACCTCGCCGCCATCGGCGTAACCCACCGCAAGCGAGCTGGTGGTCAGCGCCACTTCGCCTTTGAGTTGAAGCTTCTCCGAAGTCTCTCCGAGAGTCGGAAGGTAGTCGAGCGGGTTCAATCCCGGCACCCACACCCCTGCTTCACGCAGCAGGTCGAGGTGGTTGGCAATCACCTCGAGGGGCGGTCCGTCCGCCACAACCCCACCACCCGTGAGGACGATCAGACGGTCGGCCTGGTCGATCCACGGGCCCAAGTTGTGTTCGATGATGATCAGGGTGGCCCCGGTGGCCTGCGCCAGGTGCTCGGTGGCGGTTCGCACCTCGCGTGCGCCCTCGACATCCAGGTTCGCGGTCGGTTCGTCCAGCAGCATGATCCGCGGCTGCATTGCGAGCGCGCAGGCGAGGGCGAGGCGCTGCTTTTCGCCTCCGGAGAGGTGGGAGGTGGGGTGGTCAATCGGGTATTCGAGGCCGACAACGCCGAGGGCCTCTCGGGTGCGGGACCAGATTTCTTCGCGGGGCAGACCGATGTTTTCGAGGCCGAAGGCGACCTCGTCCCCAATTCGCCCCATCACCCTCTGGGTTTCCGGGTCCTGTTGGACGAGGCCGACGTGACCGCGCACCCGCGGGGCAGAAGCGGGAAGTCCCGCAATCGTCAGGCTGCCTTCGCCCTCGCCCTCTTGTTCACTGAGGACACCGGCAATGCCGTGGAGCAGCGTGGTCTTGCCTGCTCCGGAGTTACCCACGATGAGGACCCGTTCCCCCGGTTTGATGTCCAGGGTGACGCCCCGAACGGCCCAGGCTTCGCGCCCGGGGTGGCGCCAGCCCCAACCCTCCAGACGAACCGAAGGGGTGGTGGTGACGGAGGGGGTCGTGGGCATGGTTCGGGTCAAACCCTTTCCTGCATTTCTCGCCCGGCTGCGAACCGGTTGAGGGCTCCGGTTTTGGCGAGGGCGCGAACCAGCAGGTAACCGCCCAGTCCGGCGATGATGATGCCCGAGGTGATTGAGGTCGACCAGTAGATCAGGTTGAAAAGGGGTGACTTGGCGAAGTTACCCGAGGTGACGCCCTCGAGGATCATGGCCGCCGTGGCAGCCAGACCGCCGCTAAGCGCCGCCACACCAGGCGTGAAGCGACGGTAGCGGAAGGCTGCAAAGGCCAGCTCTGCGCCGGCGCCCTGCATCAGACCCGCGACGAAGGCTTCGGCCCCCCACTGGGAACCGAGGGCCATGGAGACCGTTGCCGCCAGAGCCTCAACAAAGATGGCGGCTCCAGGCTTGCGAATCACCAGGGCTCCAACCGGGCCGCCCAGGAACCACACGCCAGAGACGATGCCACCAACCCCCGGGGTCAGGGTGTCGAGGGCGGTGAAGGCTGCGTAGCCCACCTGGTTCCACAGCAGGAAGACCACCCCGAGGACCGAGCCGAGGACGGCCGCGGTGACAATATCAACGACACGCCAACGCATCGGGTTGATCCCGCTGGCAGGTAATGACTCATGTGTTGATCGTGAACTCACGATTGGCCTCCCGCATTCGACTGACGACATACCGTTGCGCCGCGGGATCGCACTTCCTACGCCGGTATTAACCGGATCAGGTTCGACGGTCGGGAACTGACGTTCCCCTCTCACCCCATGCTGGGGCCCCGTGGCTGCTTCAACCCTAGCCCGTTGCGAAGCGCCCTCCAAGACCGTCCACATCGGCCAGCAGTGAGTTAGGCCGCTTCAAAGTTTGGCCGGAGACCCTCGCAGTCGGGCTTGCTTGTTTATAGTGGAGAGGGCGTTAACTCCAACAGAGCCAAGGGAGCCTACATGCGAATCGGTGTACCCGCCGAGAAACCAGACCAGCCGCTAGTTGCTGCAACTCCGGACACGGTCACCAAACTCATCAAACTGGGCTACACGGTAGCCGTCCAGTCAGGGGCCGGGGCACTCGCCTCCTACCCTGACTACCAGTATGAAGAGGCCGGAGCTGAGCTCGTTGATCGTGACAGCGCGCTAGGGGCGGACATTGTCCTCACCCTTGACGCACCTGAGCTGTACGACCTCGAGAAGATGCACCGGGAATCGGTACTTATCTCAAGGCTTGCCCCCGCCCGAAACGAAGATCTGATGCGGGTCCTGGCAGAGATGGACATTACTGCCCTCGCCATGGACGTCGTCCCTCGCATTTCGCGTGCGCAAGCGATGGATGTTCTCTCTTCACAGGCCAACGTGGCCGGCTACCGCGCCATTATCGAGGCCGCCAATGAGTTTGGCCGTCTCTTTACCGGCCAGGTGACGGCTGCCGGCAAGATGCCCCCGGCCCACGTCTACGTCATTGGCGCAGGTGTTGCTGGCCTGGCCGCGATCGGCACCGCCAACTCCATGGGCGCAGAGGTCTTCGCCTCTGATGTGCGCCCCGAGGTGGCCGAGCAGGTCAACTCGATGGGTGCGCGCTTCATCGCCCTCCCCCAGGCGCAAGAGAAGTCGACCGACGGTTACGCCAAGGCGATGACGGAGGACCAGGCCAGGCTGGCCAACGCTGTTTACGCCAAGCAGTCGGCGGCTTCAGACATTGTCATCACCACGGCTAACATCCCCGGCCGCACCTCACCCATCCTGCTGGATGATGAGGCGATTGCGGCCATGAAGCCCGGCAGCGTCATCGTCGATATGGCAGCCGCGAACGGCGGTAACACCACGCAGACAGTTGCGGGACAAAAGATCGTCACCGACAACGGAGTGACAATCATCGGCTGGACCGACCTCGCAGGTCGCCTTCCCGCCCAGTCCTCCCAGCTCTACGCGCAGAACATCGTCAACCTGCTCAAGCTGATGACCCCGGGTAAAGACGGACAGATGGTCATCGACCTCAACGATGAAATCGTTCGGGGCATCACGCTGACAGATGACGGGCAGATCCTCTGGCCGCCGCCCAAGATTCAAGTTTCTGCGGCTCCAGCAGCGAAGGCCGAGGACGCTGTCGATCACGCCAAGGCAGCGGCTGAAGCGGCTCGAGAAGCAGCGGCAGCCAAGCAGAAGCGCTTTGCCTGGATGGGTATCGCCGCACTACTCGCAGTCGCCCTCGTCATGGTGACCCCGTCCCTGGCGATTGGCCACTACATGGTCTTCGTCCTGGCGATCATCGTTGGCTTCTACGTGATCACGGGCGTGGCGCACTCGCTGCACACCCCGCTGATGTCGGTGACCAACGCGATTTCCGGCATCATCCTGGTCGGAGCCATCACGCAGATCGGCTCGTCTAACCTCGCGGTAACCATCCTTAGCTTCATTGCAATCGTCGTGGCTTCGATCAACATCTTCGGTGGCTTCCGCGTTACCGCACGCATGCTGACGATGTTCCAGAAGGGCTAGGCACAACAGTGACAACCATGCTTTCGAGTTTCGTTTTCCCCGCCGTCGGTGACCTGATGGACTGGTCCCAGCCCGGCTACTGGACCAGCCACGTCGTTACCCTGTCCTACATCGTTGCGGCCGTCCTCTTCATCCTGTCGCTGCGGGGCCTGTCCTCACATGAGTCCTCACGCCAGGGCAACAACCTGGGCATGATCGGTATGGGCATCGCCCTGGCAGCCACCATCCTGGCCGCACTCTCCAACGGTCCGGGTCGCGGCGTCCTCGTCACGGCCCTGCTGATTGCCGTGGCCATGCTCATCGGCGCCAGCATCGGCATCTGGAAGGCCGCCAAGGTTGAGATGACCGGGATGCCCGAACTGATCGCCCTGCTGCACTCATTCGTGGGTCTGGCTGCGGTTCTGGTCGGCTACAACTCCTACCTGGCCCCCGATGCCCAGGCGGTTGCCCTCGGCGGCTTCCACCTCGGTGAGGTCTTCCTGGGCGTCTTCATCGGTGCCGTCACCCTGACCGGCTCGATCGTCGCCTACCTGAAGCTGTCGGGCAAGATGTCCGGTGCTCCCCTGATGCTGCCCGGTCGCAACAACCTCAACATGGCGGCCATCGTCGTCACCATCGTCCTGATGGTGTGGTTCATCGCCGCCGGTCACAGCGCCTGGGCTTGGATCCCGTTCATCCTGATGACCATCATCGCCCTCGCCCTGGGCTTCCACCTTGTGGCAGCCATCGGTGGTGGCGATATGCCGGTCGTCGTCTCGATGCTGAACTCCTACTCCGGTTGGGCAGCCGCCGCAGCCGGCTTCATGCTCAACAACGACCTGCTCATCATCACCGGTGCGCTGGTTGGTTCCTCGGGTGCCTTCCTTTCCTACATCATGTGCCGCGCCATGAACCGCTCGTTCATTTCGGTCATCCTGGGTGGTTTCGGAACCGCTGAGTCCACCGGGGCTTCCGGGGATGAAGAGGGCGAGCACCAGGAGATCAACGCGGAGCAGGTGGCCGCAATGCTGGCCGGCTCCCGCAAGGTCATGATCACCCCGGGTTACGGCATGGCCGTCGCCCAGGCGCAGTACCCGGTTGCTGAGCTGACGAACGCCCTGCGCGAGATGGGGGTTGAGGTCGAGTTCGGCGTCCACCCCGTTGCCGGTCGTCTTCCGGGACACATGAACGTCCTTCTCGCCGAAGCCAAGGTTCCCTACGACATCGTCAAGGAAATGGATGAGGTCAACGATGATTTCGAGGACATCGACACCGTCCTCGTCATCGGCGCCAACGACACGGTGAACCCAGCAGCTGAGGAACCGGGTTCCCCCATTGCAGGCATGCCGGTGCTGAAGGTGTGGGAGGCGAAGAACGTCATTGTCTTCAAGCGTTCCATGGCCACCGGTTACGCCGGCGTGCAGAACCCGCTGTTCTTCAAGGAGAACACGCACATGCTGTTCGGTGATGCGAAAGCATCCGTCGACAACATCGTCGCCGCGGTCAAGCAAAACGCCTAGCTAGCAGACAGAGAAACGGCCCGCTTCCGAGATGGAGGCGGGCCGTTTCGTATCAGTCTTAGATGTCCTCACTGAGGAACTCGAACTCCACCTCGACCTCGACTGTGGCATTCAGCGGCAGAGCTGCCACCCCGACGGCGGAGCGGGCATGACGGGACCCGAACACCCCCTGGAGCAGGTCTGAGGCACCGTTGATGACCGACGGTTGCGCGAAGTAGTCCTCGGTGGAGGACACGAAGCCCACCACCTTGACCGCACGCACCAGGTTGTCCACCCCACCGACCACGCTGGCTGCCGCGGAAATGGCGTTGAGGGCGCACTGCCTCGCGGCCACGTAAGCGAGGTCATCGGTGACGGCCAGGGTTCCGCAGCGGCCTGTCAGGAGCAGTTCCCCGTCCTTCATCGGCAACTGGCCCGAGGTCCGGACAGTATTACCAACGATGACGGCGGGTGCGTAGGCCGCAACTGGGGCTGGGACCGGCGGCAGTTCAATGCCAAGTTCGGTGAGGCGCTGGGAAATGGTCATGAAGGCTCTCCTCGCGAAGTGTGCTGAGTAACTCGAATGGTACCGAGACACGCCCCAACAGTCCCGTAACTCTCCAATTTTGACGTGACACTGCGCGCATGTGTGCCAAGACATGCCAATTGTCCGAGATATTGGGTACTCTTGAGTGCGTAGTTTCAACTTGAATAGAAGTACCCAGCGGATTCGCCGCGGTGTGCAACGAAGAAGTTTTACTGCAACCGAGCTCGTCGAGTTCGGTTCCACACCGGCAGCAAAGAATTGAGAATCCCATGGCTAATGCAACTACGGGTGTCGTAAAATGGTTCAACTCGCAGAAGGGCTACGGCTTCATCAGCCCCGATGACGGTTCAGAGGACGTATTTGCGCACTACCGCAACATCGTTGGCTCAGGCCACCGCAACCTCGAAGAGAACCAGCACGTTGAGTTCGTAATCGAGCAGGGCGACAAGGGCCTGATGGCTACCGAAATCACGGTCATCGACTAGTCCAAGTCTGACGAAGCACACGCTTCGATCTAATACTTGAGAAACCCCCGTTTCCGCAGCAATGCGGAGGCGGGGGTTTCACTATGCCCGGGGCTGATCAGTGCTTCGGGGCCTTCAGACCCCGCCACAGCATCTGGGCTGCAACGAAGACCAGGAAGATCGCAAAGAGGGTGTTGGCCAGTGCTGGTGAAACTGCCACCGCGGCCATTGACCCCAGGAAGGTGGTGACACAGGCTGGGATTCCCACTGCCAGTGCGGCACTGATGTCAACATTCTTTGCCCGAAGGTTTGACAGGGTCCCCACGAAGGCTGTCGGAATCATAATCAGCAGCGAGGTCCCGCGTGCCACCAGGTCACTGGCCCCAAAGAGCAGCATGAGGGCCGGAACGATAATGACACCGCCGCCTACCCCGAGCAGCCCCGAGAGGATGCCGGTGATTAGGCCGAGGACGACCAGGGCAATCGCCATGGTCCAGGTGACCGCCAGTTCTTCGCCCCGGGTGGGGACCACCAGGAAGAGGCTGATAATCACCACGACGATGAAGGCTGCGAATCCGACCTGTAGGGGACGTGTCGGAATCTTCTGCAGCAGGCGCGTGCCAATCTGTGCCCCAACGACGGACCCGATGACGACGAACAGTGCCGCCGCCAGGGACAGGGAGCCGTTGAGGGCGTAAGAGGTGACCCCGACAAGGGCGAGCGGCAAAATCGCGGCCAGTGAGGTGCCAGAGGCCAGTCTGTGACCGAAGTGCAGAACCAACACTAGGCCGGGGACGATGAGGATACCCCCACCCACCCCGAACATTCCGGAGAGGAAACCAGCGACTAAGCCAATCCCTACCAGACCGCCCCACTGGGCTGGTCTACGTGTTGTCTCGATGCTGGTTTCGCCCACTCTGTTCCTCAGTTTCTATTCAGTCGAACTGTCCGCACACCCGCTGAGCACACTGTTCAATGTCTGACGTTCTTCTCGCGTCACCGTCAGATCCCACTTGTACTTCACCGCCACCTGGCGTGCCGCGTACTGGCAGTGGTAGTCCCGGTTGTCGGGTAGCCAGCGGTCAGCTGTCGAAGCACCCTTGACCTGGTTGGCCACGCCGTCGACGGCCAGGAGGTTGAGGGGATCATTTGCAAACTCTAGCCGGTCACGAGCGTCCCAAGACCACGCCCCGGCCCTCCAGCCATCGGCTAGGGCGACAACATGGTCAATCTGCACGGCCTGACTGGTCTCTTGCCCGCGCTCAAAGTAGATGGTGGTGTCCGTGTAGGGGTCTTCAAGAACGCCGGACTCAACCACGCAGTTGTCGGTGCGAGGACGGAAGCGTACTTCGCTCATATCCCGAGCCAGGATCTCGTTTCGTGTGGTGCACCCGTCCCCGTCCAGGTCTGCCCAGCCGTCACCAAACTCGGTGCGGACATAGGGTGGTGCGTCCCCACCGGTACCGACCTCTGCCACCTCAAGCTCAGAGAGCTTGCGCAGGGACTCACTGGCCGAGGCATCGACCTCATCGAGCGGGTTGCCACGCAGGGCGCCCAGGATCCCCGGCATGAAAAGCCAGATGGCAAGGAGCAGAACCCCGAGTCCCACCAGGATCTCTACAAGTGAGCGACGTCGTTTCGGGAGCAGGTTCTTCTTAGCCATATCGGCTCCATTGTGCCGACTCCAACGCCTGTTCACGGAATCGAAGGCGCGCCTTGGGGACAACTTCACCATCCACACCCAGGCGTCGCGGTACTACGACGGAATAGACAGGGTCCCCTCATCGGGGTCAAACGGGTTGATCAGCCCCGGAAAGTTGTTGCGAACATTTCCCACCGCTGGTGAGACCATGCGTGCCACCAGCGGGGCCGGGGGAATTCCAGCGATCATCTCAGAGACTGCGTCCCTGTCGTTCAGGTCTGGATCAAGCCAGGCTGACCAGAGGTGCTTGGGGACGAACAGCGGCATGCGATCGTGAATGTAGGCCAGTTCGCGGGACGCTGAGCGTGTCAGTAGAGCTGATGTGGGAGGTTCTTCCGACCCCTCGGCTGGCCACTCAAAGATTCCGGCCACTGCCATCAGCGGTTCACTTCCGGGAGCTGCCCCATGGCCCTCCGCGTCCCCAAGGGAAAGGAAGTAGGGCTGCTTCTTTCCGCCCGGCATGACCCGCCACTCGTAGTAGCCGTTCATGGGGACCAGGCTGCGCCTCTTCTGCGCGGCCGTGCGAAAGGTGGGCTTCTCTGTCACTGTCTCGGCCCTCGCGTTGATGAGGGGGCGGAACCCCTCCTTGGCCCAGAAGGGGACGAACCCCCACTTCTGGTTGACCAGTTCCCGTTTCGCAGCCCCGGTGACCTCTGCGTCCCCGGCTTCTTCAACCTGGCGCACCACGCGAATCTGCTGCGAGGGAGCCTGGTTGTATGAGGGCACGTGTTCGCCCTCGACCACATCTATTCCGAAGAAGTCGACCAGTTCGTCATCATCCGCATAAATCGTGAATCTTCCGCACATACCCCATTGTCACCCCGATGGGGCGACAGCGAAAGTGCAGGGGGCGGGGGCTAGTCCGATGGTGGGGACTGGGTCTTACCCGCGCCGCCCTCAACGTCCTCGATCACGGAGTCATCCAGCGCCTCAAGTCCACGGCGTCCCCGCTGGGCCGCCTTGGTACGCGCCGCCAGCATTGCCCTCAGCTGCGAGGAAGTCAGGGAAAGCGACCAGTCACTGTGGACGGGAAGCTGCCACTTGCGCCAGTGGGCGAGGACGGTAAAGGAGGACCCGACGACGGTCGCGAAGATCATTCCCCAGGTGGGCTGACCCAGGCTGTAGAGGAGGACCATGATTCCCGCGGAAACCAGGGCCGGGGTGGCGTAGAGGTTGTTGCCCCCAAAGACCATGGGGACGTTGCCGGCGGTGACATCACGGATCATTCCGCCGCCGACCGCCGTCGTGATTCCCAGCAGCAATGCGGGCATGACCCCGAAACCAACCGACATCGTCTTCATCGCGCCGGTGGCTGCCCAACAGCCGAGGACGACGCCGTCAGCGACGATGAGGGCGACCACCCAGAAGCGCGAGTTCAGCTTCCACAGGAAGGCAATCGCTGCCCCGACGAGGGCGGTGGAGATATAGAGGGGGTCGGTGATGGCAACGGGCGCTCCCGCCTGCAGCATGACATCGCGGACGATGCCGCCCCCCATGGCCGACATGATGGCCAGGATGACGAAGCCGACGGCGTCAAAGCGCTTGGTGCGGGCCAGCTTGCCGCCCAGGATGCCGTTCAGGAGCACCCCGGTCAGGTCGATGACGCGGTAGACGTCGTTGACTACGACACCGTCAAGTTCGTTCAACGTCCTCTCCTAAAGCGTGGTCCCGAAGAGCAGGCCGAGGACGAATGTCACCCCGGCTGCTACCAAACCGATTCCCAGCTGCCTGAAGGCAGAGAACCAGGGGGTCTTGCCCGAGAGAACACCGACGGTTCCACCCGTCATCATGAGGGCGAAACCTACGATGACCAGTGAGGCGATGATGGCGGGGTAGCCACTCATTCCAAATATGTACGGGAGCAGCGGGATGAGGGCGCCGATGGCGAAGAAGAGGAATGAGGCCGCGGCCACCTGGAACGGGTGACCGATGTTCTCAGCAACATCACCCATCTCAGGCGTGGTTGGCGGTGCAATCAGTTCGACAGCAACGGTTCCCGTGTCCTCATGCGGGGCCCCGACAGAGTCAAAGATGGCCTTGGCGTGTGCCTGCGCCTCCTCGGCACTTTCACCCCGGGCCCTGAAGAGCAGAATCAGCTCATTCTCTTCGACGTTTAGTTGCTTCACGGACCTCGGGTTGAGGGGTTCTGGCGTGGAGGCATCAAGCAGTTCCCGGGCACTGGAGACCGAGATCCACTCTCCGGCTGCCATCGACAGCGAACCGGCTAGCAGTCCTGCGATACCGGTGGTCAGCACCCACTCGTTACCCATCCCCGCGCCGGCCACACCCAGAATCAGCGCCAGGTTGGAAACCAGGCCGTCGTTGGCTCCGAAGATTGCAGCCCGGAAGTTACCTGCGATCTTGTTGCGGGAAGCGGTGGCAAGAGACCGCACCACCTCACCGTGGATCCTTTCGTCTGCCACCATCTGCGGGGTGGCATCCGCGTCTGACTCATACTGCGAGCGCTGCTCTGAGCGCTGCACCAGGGCCAGGGTGAAGACCGAGCCAAAGCGGCCGGCTAGAACGGCAAGGATGCGAGAGT
>CAMFDH010000015.1 GCA_945949035.1 uncultured Actinomyces sp. | reverse complement strand
CACTTCAGCTGTAATCAGCCGGGCGACATTCCCAGCCGGAGCTCAGGTCGTCTACATCGCCTCCGGTGAGAACTTCCCGGATGCCCTGGTCGGTGGCCCCGCAGCCGGCATGCAAGAAGGACCTGTCCTTCTCACACGCGGCTCAGTACTACCGGTGGCGATAGCCAACGAACTGGTCCGTCTGAACCCCACGGAGATCGTCATTCTTGGTGGGACATCAACGGTGTCCGAAGGCGTCGCTGAAGCCCTTGCCGATATTGCGACAGTAACGAGGGTCGCCGGAGGGGACAGGTTCGTAACGGCAGCAAACGTCAGCCAGAGCGTCTTTAGCCCAGGTGTTGACAGGGTCTACATTGCTACCGGGGCAAATTTCCCGGATGCGCTTGCGGGCGGTGCGGTAGCTTCTCCGAGTGCCGCAGGTGGCCTGGGACGCCTCGGCGCCCCGATCCTGCTGACTGGTGCCAATCAGATCCCTGCGGCAACGGCGACTGAGTTGCGACGCCTCCAACCCAGGGCGCGCGTCACCCTCGGTGGGGAGCCGTCGATTGGTGCGTCTGTCGCCAGTTCGCTGGGGACCTACACCACCGGTGCGGTGACGCGTCTTGGTGGGGATAACCGATACGGAACAGCCGTGGAGATCTCCAAGGCCACCTTCCCTAATGGTGCCAAGACCGTGTACGTTGCCACCGGTGCGAACTTCCCCGATGCTCTCGGCTCAGCCCCTGCGGCCGGTCGAGATGATGCACCGTTGCTGTTGGTTCCCACGACAGGGGCCCTTCCCGGTTCGGTTGTCGCCGAACTGAGGCGCCTCGGAATGGAGAAGATCATCATCATCGGTGGTCCCACCACCGTTGGCGCCGATGTGGAGGCGCAGCTGGCTGCCCTCGCCCCGGTGCGGCCCAGTGCTCCCGCTGACCGCCTTGACTTCATGTTCTCCACGGGGGCATGGGCAGGCGCGGAGACCGGTCTGAACAGTGTTGACTTCTGGACGGGCGGCCTCGCTGAACGACTCAACCCCTTCGGTGGGATGCTCGGAGCAACCTTCAACTACGTTTTTGAGAACACCCTCGAAGACCTCCAGTTCGGAGACCGCTTCTACTACCTGTTCCGCAACCAGGGCAACCAGCTCTTTGCAGCGCTGGAGGGTAACTCCTTCGCCTCCATCATTGAGCGCAACTCTGAGGCCGCGAACATCCCTGCCGGAGTGTTCAACGTCAACCAGATTGAGTTCGACCTCGATAATCCGACCCCCCTCCCGAATGGGTTCTCCCAACTCGCGAATGGTGAGTACAGATACATTGGAGAGGAACACGTCGAAGTCCACGGAACGGTTGGCAACGACCGCATCCGGGGAGACCAGGGTGATGACGCACTCTGGGGACGTGAGGGCAACGACAACATTGAGGGTGGCTCCGGAGACGACCTGATCCACGGTGGTGTCGGAGACGATATTCTCACCGACCTCTTCGGAACCGATGAGATTCGAGCCGGCCTCGGCAACGATGTCATCAGTGGCGGACCCGGTTTCGACCTCATCCTTGGTGGTGGTGGCGATGACTTCGTGACTCGCGGAAGCGACACGGGCAACGTCTTCCTTGGAGATGGCAACGACACCTACCTTGGAGGTGCGGGTCGTGCCAACATCTTCGGTGGTGAAGGCGATGACTGGGTGGAGGGCGGAACACACGCCGACCTCGCTCAGGGTGACAACGCAGACCAGTTCCAAGCCGATGTGATCGGTGGCAACGACGTTGTCCTCGGCCGCGGTGGTGACGACGACATCGAGGGCGAGGGTGGCGATGACATCCTCGTCGCCGAGAAGTACGGCACCGACCGTCACCTGGGCAACATGGGATGGGACTGGGTCACCTACTACGGTGAGACAGAGGGTGTGGATGCAGACTTCAACTTCACCCTGCTGCAACGCCCAGACGTAACCGCTGTTCGCGACCGTTTCGATCAGCTTGAGGGACTCTCGGGTGGTGCGGGCGATGACATCCTTCGCGGACCCAACCGGGCTGTTGAGGGCGAGTTCGCCGGGGATGAAGAGTACCTGCACAAGATGACCGAGTCGACGCTTGATCTCGTTACTGGTCTCCGTGAGATGCTCTACCCTGAAGGACTCAACTTCGGTCAGCAGTTCATGAGGTCGGGCCCCGTCCTCGATTCCGACGGATTCCCAAGCATCATCCTCGGCGGTGAGGGAAGCGACCTCATAGAAGGTCGGTACGGTAACGACTACCTGGACGGCGATGCCTACCTGGCTGCTGATCTGGCTCTGGTTTCGGCTGACGGAACCATACTTGAGCAGCACCCGGGTGCGGCTCCCTACCGGGCGCGTCTGCTCAACGGCACCATCAACCCCGGTGACCTGCAGATCGTCCGCGAGATTCGCTACGACGCTGCGGACAGCACCGCGGTTGACACCGCGCAGTACCAGGACGTTCGGACGGCCTACGTCATCACGCACATTCGTGATGGTTACTGGCAGGTTGAACACACGGGTGCCGCTGAAGCCGAAGAGTCTGAGGGACTCGATGTCATCAACAACATTGAGGTTCTGCAGTTCCAGGATGGGTGTGTGAAGCTCGACCCCGAGGCTGTCACGGTGGTTGACTGTGTCACCGAGGGTGAACTTGTCATCACCACCACCCCGGAGATGCTTGAAGGGGAGACGGCAGTGGCCGAATTGCTCGACCTTACGGGACAGCCGTTCGACCTCACCGGAGCCACCAACATCCGCTTCTTCTGGATTGGTGGAGAAGGTCCGAACCCGGAGGGAATCACTGAGCGTGAGGAGCTGGTAATCGGTGGTGTGGAAGCAGATGCCGGTGTACCGAACCGCTCAACCTTCACGCTCAACGATGCTGCGGTTGATCAGTATCTGATCGCGAGGATGACATTCGATAGGGATGGGACAACCCATACGTTTGTCTCGGTACCCACGGCGTCGACGGTGGTCAATGTCAACGACCTCCCGGTTCCGCCGGAGATAGGGGGAACCCCGCAGGTGGGATCGACGCTATCGGTGACGGTTCCGACCGATGAGGACGGAACAGAAGGAGCGGTGTTCACCTACACCTGGCAGAGGGCGGCGGCAGCAGATGCTGTCGAAGACGACTGGGTGCCCATTCAGGGTCCAGGTGCAGACCAGATTCTGGACAGCGCCTACCTGGTGGCGGGGACCGACCTCGATGGTTTCATCAGGGTCGTGATTGAGTACACCGACAACCAAGGAACGAGCGAGAGGGCCGTAACGGCGGTGAGGGGGCCGGTGACAGCAGTGCCGTAATCCTTAGCACGTTTGTCTCTACATAGTCGCGAGTCGGTCACCCGTGGGTTTGGGTGGCCGACTCGTGGCGTGGGGTGAGACGAACTAGGCGTCTTCGGCTTGCTTTCGGGCCAGATACTTGCGTTCAGACCGCAGTGAGAACACCCAGATGGTGGTGCCCATGTAACCCAGGGCGAAGATGAATGCCGCAATCACAAAGGTGATTTCGAGGGTGCGGGGACCGTTGAACAGGGTGACGAGAAGGTAGAGGGCAATCGTGGCGATCAGACCAACTGTGGCGACTCGGTTCCACTGACCCGAGACGGTGGCCTCCTTCAGAAGCTCAGGGTCGAACGCGGGTTCGCTCCCATTGGGTGCTAGTACTTTTTCCTCATTTGGACTGGGGTTCATCATTCTCCTTCTCAATACTCAGTATTGAGACTAGCGGAGCTGAGGTGGGGGAGACCTGGGCCCAAAGTTCGGCATCCTCAACCAGGTAGCGGGCAGCTAGCTCGCGGTCGGGAAGTTCAGGGGAAGTTATCAGGTCAAGGTCGGCGAGGACGAGAGTCTGTAGCGCGTTCGACAGTGACTGATCAGACGTGGTGCAGTGGAGTTCCCGGCTGTCGATCACATCCTGTTCCAAGAGCCTCTTGATTCGATTGCCGAGGTCGCTGGCAATCTCCCGGGACCGATCGCTAGTCAACCCGTCGTTGGTTTGATTGAGCAGGGCCGTGCGGGCGCAGTCGTATCCCACCAGGGCATCTTCCCGGCCCTGGGAGAGGGGGACTTCTGAGGTTCCAGACTGCTGTGGATTGGTACCTGCCAGAGCACTTGGGGACTCCGTGGGACCGGTCGCTTCGAGCGGAAGATTCTCAGTGGCTGCGGGCAGGTCGACTCCGTACCAGCCGGCAAGAGACCAGGCCGCGGAGAGGCGTCCGAACAGGAGGGAGGCCAGAGCCTGGCGTTCCCCAGCCGGAGCTTCAGGGAGCTGGGCTGCCCGGTCCAACTGTTGAAGCGCGGTAACTGCCATGAATGCGGTGAGGGGGCCGACGGTGTAGGGGGCGTCGGAGACTCGCGGGGGAAGCTCAACGAACTCGCCCGCGTCCTCACGAGTCTCAAAGTCTCCCCATGGCGACCACACACCGCCGAGGTCAGTGAGGCGCTCTTTGGCGCTGGATGCCGAAGTGGTGAGGGTGATCCGGCACTCATCACACTCGGTGGCGAGATCGGCCAGCTGTGCAGTTCGCTCGGCGATGGCCGACTCGGTCCGTGCCATGGCATTGCGAAGTTCCTCGGTGGCGGTGAGCTGCGGAAGTTCCCGCACGGTCTTCTCGCCCTCGTCAACAGCCGAGGCGGCTGGTGTGGTGGCACAGCCACCCAGGGCAGCGGTGGCAAGAGTCACCGAGATAGAGAGTGAGGCGAGCCTGCGAAGGATCCTGGTGGCACTGCTAGTTGTGATGAGAGAATGCACTGTGTGATCATCCCACGATCAGCAAGTAACATGGGGTCGACACCGGTCACAAGTGACCGGAATTATCAGGCGGGGATTTCCCCGAGGCTGCGATCGGAGAATCGACTATGACTAGCAATAGTGTTGAAAGCCAGGTAGAACAGCTGCTTGCCCCACTCGCAGAGGCACAGAACGCGGTTGTTGACGGCGTCGCACTGACGGGAAGCGGTAACAGTCAGGTCCTGACCGTCACCGTTGATCTTGAGAGAGTCGGCGCGAACCTGTCTTCGGACCAGGTTGCCTCACTGGCTCGGGAGTTTTCTCGGGCACTTGATGAGCACGATCCCATCGAGGGCGCCTACACCCTGGAGGTCACCTCACCGGGTGCTGACCGTGAGCTGACCAACCTGAACCAGTACCACCGTTCGGTTGGTCGCGACGTGAAGGTTGTTCTCAAGAACAAGGACCGCGTCGCGGGACAGATGACGGCAGTTGATAACGACGGTTTCACAGTTGAGGGCCCGGATGGTGCACGCACCATTGCCTTCGACGATGTTAAGAAGGCGCAGCTCGTAGTGGAGACGCCTCGAGAGGGCTAATCATGGAAATCGACATGACCGCACTGCGGATGGTCGAGCAGGAGAAGGGCGTAAGCCTCGACACGCTTGTCGAGGCGATCGAGGAGGCGCTGTTGCGCGCCTACCACAACATGCCCGGCTCAATAGAACCGGCCCGCATCGAGGTGAACCGGAAGACCGGGCGCGCCTCTGTTATCGCGACTGAAACGGATGAGGACGGCACCGTCCTCGGCGAGTTCGATGACACCCCATCAAACTTTGGGCGTATCGCTACCACCACGGCCAGGTCGATCATCACCCAGCGGCTGCGAGAGGCTGAGGACTCACGGGTCCTTGGCACCTATGCGGGCAAGGAAGGCACGGTTGTTACGGGAGTTGTCCAGCAGGGACGGGACCGTAATACCACCATCGTTCAACTGGGTGATGACTTTGAGGCCATCCTGCCCGAGGGCGAAAAGGTACCCGGGGAGACCTACGAGCACGGTGATCGCATCCGTGCCTACGTCGTGTCCGTTGAGAGGACTGACAAGGGTCCCCGGATCATCCTGTCGCGTACCCACCCGGGTCTGGTGCAGGGGCTGTTCCGCCGGGAGGTCCCAGAGATCGACTCGGGACTGGTTGAGATCAAGGCACTGGCTCGTGAAGCAGGGCACCGCACCAAGATTGCGGTTGCCGCTACCCGTCCGGATGTGAACGCTAAGGGCGCATGTATCGGTCCCATGGGGGGCCGGGTGCGCAACGTCATGGCTGAACTTGGTGGCGAGAAGATTGACATCGTTGACTGGTCAGAGGATCCGGCACGGTTCATTGCCAATGCGCTCTCACCTGCACGAGTGTCCCGCGTTGTGGTGCACTCGAAGCTGAACAAGACCGCTACGGCTGTCGTCCCCGACTTCCAGCTTCGCCTCGCGATTGGCAAGGACGGGCAGAACGCACGACTGGCGGCGCGCCTCACGGACTACCACATCGACATCAATGCGGACACCGCTGAGGGCGATGTAGAGGTATCACGTTCCTCGATTGCTGACGCAGTCGACGAATAGTTGAAGCCGCAGGAAAGGCCAGACTGGGAAGCCGGTCTGGCCTTTTGGCGTGATGCTTCGCTCAGTATCGGGGGGTAGAGCCCGGCAGAGGCTGGACTAGACTTGCTCGCGGAGACTTATGACGAAGCTACACGCCCCCGGCCATATCCCTGTCCGCACCTGTGTTGGATGTGGGAAGAGGACGGAGCAGGCGGGGTTGGTTCGCCTTGTTAGGGATTCAGGTTCGGTGGTTGTGGACCTAAACAGGAGACTGCCGGGGCGCGGTGCGTGGCTCCACCCCAATCTGGGGTGCTATCGCAAAGCACAGGCGACAGGTCGTCTCGCTCGATCACTCAGGTTCAATAGCCGGGATGATCAGGCATGGACGCAGACAGAGGACTTCTTTGTTGCGAATGGATGAGGCTTCGCCCTCACAGACACGGAAGCGGGTTGGAAGCTGATGGGCACCCGATGAGTACCCAGCGATGAGCTGCCAGCAGGATTAGTCGTCCATTCTCTTTTTTGGGAATGGACCCGAAGAGGAGAATTTGTGCCAAGGATGCGCGTACACGAGCTCGCGAAAGAGCTCGGCATCACCAGTAAGGAACTTAGGGAAGAACTGACGGCTCGCGGAGAGTTCGTCAAGTCTGCTTCATCAATGGTTGAGGCCCCTATCGTTCGCCAGATGCAAGAGGAACACTCTGCAAAGGCGAAGTCAGCGCCGGCAGCCCCGGCGAAAGCAGCGGCACCTGCCGCCCCCAAACCAGCTGCGAAGTCCGCAGCCCCAGCGCCGGCAGCCCCGACACCGGGTCCTGCCCGCCCAGCGGCTCCTAAGCCACGCGTAGCGGCGACTCCGACACCCGAACCTGCTCAGCCTGTCCGCCCCGCGGCGGTCAAGCCGGCACCCGCAGTGTCCAAGCCCGTATTCCGTGATGAGACCGCAGCGACCAAGCCGGCCCCGAAGCCCGCAACTAAGCCGGCTCCGACCCCCGGTCCGGCCGCTCCCTCGAAGCCTGCCTCACCTCGCGGTGGGGGCTCCAAGCCTTCTGCTCCTGCGCCTCGGCCAGGTGCTCCGCGTCCCGGTGCTCCCCGCCCGGGTGGTGGCGGCGCAGCGGGATCGCGTCAGCGTGGTCCACGCCCAGGCAACAACCCCTACGCCTCAAGTCAGGGCATGCCCCGACCCGGTGCCGCCCGACAGGGTGCCCCGCGTCCCGGCGCTCCCCGTCCAGGTGCTCCCCGTCCGGCAGGCGGCGCGAATGCTGCGCCTCGTCCCGGTGGTGGCCCCCGTCCCAACCCGGCCATGATGCCCGGTTCCGCCTCCTTCCAGCGCAATGAGCCCGCGGGTTCAACGCGTCCCGGTGGTGGCCGTGGTCGTCCGGGTGGCGCTCCGCGCCCAGGTGGCAGCCGATTCGGTGGTGGCGCTGGTGGCGGCGCTGGTACTCCGGGCCAGGCTCCAGGTGGTTTCTCAGCTCCTCCCCGCGGTGGTCGCGGTGGAGGCCGCGGAGCAGCCCCGGGCGCCTTCGGTCGTGGCGGTGGCCGCAGCCAGAAGGGCCGCAAGTCCAAGCGCGCCAAGCGTCAAGAGTTTGAGCAGCAGTCAGCGCCGGCAATCGGCGGTGTCTCAGTACCCCGTGGTAACAATACGGAGGTACAGATTCGCCAGGGTGCGTCCCTCGCTGACTTCGCCGAGAAGATTAACGTCAACCCGGCCGACCTCGTGGCGATTCTGTTCCACCTCGGTGAGATGGCAACGGCAACCCAGTCGCTGGACCAGGACACGTTTGAGGTCCTCGGTGCAGAGCTTGGCTACCGCGTCAACGTCGTTTCCCCTGAGGATGAGGACCGCGAGCTCCTCGAGTCCTTCGATATCTCCTTCGAGGCCGAAAGCCTGGAGGACGCGGAGAACCTTGAGGCACGCTCACCCGTTGTCACGGTCATGGGTCACGTCGACCACGGTAAGACCAGGCTGCTTGACGCCATCCGCCACACCGACGTTATCGCCGGTGAGCACGGTGGCATCACCCAGCACATTGGCGCTTACCAGGTTCTGGTACCCGCCGAGGGCGGCGACCGTCCCATCACGTTCCTTGACACCCCGGGTCACGAAGCCTTCACGGCTATGCGTGCCCGTGGCGCCCAGGTAACCGACCTCGCGATCCTGGTTGTCGCAGCCGATGACGGCGTCATGCCGCAGACGGTTGAAGCGATCAACCACGCGCAGGCCGCCGGGGTTCCGATCGTTGTGGCCGTCAACAAGATTGATAAGCCAGAGGCGAACCCGGACAAGATCCGCGGCCAGCTCACCGAGTACGGTCTGGTTGCAGAAGAGTTCGGTGGCGACGTCATGTTCGTCGACGTCTCTGCACGCGAAAACCTCAACATCGACAAGCTCCTTGAAGCTGTCCTGCTGACGGCAGACGCAACGCTCGACCTCACCGCTAACCCTCATGCAGAGGCTCGTGGTGTCGCGATTGAAGCCAACCTGGACAAGGGTCGTGGTGCGGTTGTCACCATGCTGGTCCAGCGCGGTACCCTCCACGTCGGCGATGCCGTTGTGGTTGGTTCTTCGTACGGTCGTGTTCGAGCAATGTTTGATGAGCACGGTGAATCGGTTGAAGAGGCCGGACCTGCCCGTCCTGTCCTCATGATCGGTCTGACTTCAGTACCTCGCGCCGGTGACACCTTCCTGGTGGCTCCGGACGACCGTACGGCCCGTCAGATTGCCTCCAAGCGTGAGGCCGCTGAGCGTCAGGCCATGCTGGCCCGTCGTCGCAAGCGCGTCACCCTGGAAGACTTCGACCGTGTCCTCAAGGAAGGCAAGGTTGATACCCTCAACCTCATCCTCAAGGGTGATGTTGCCGGTGCTGTTGAAGCACTGGAGGACTCACTGCTCAAGCTGGATGTCGGCGAGGACGTCGCACTGCGCGTCATCCACCGCGGTGTCGGTGCGGTTACCCAGAACGACGTCAACCTGGCAACGGTCGACAACGCGGTTATCATCGCGTTCAACGTCCGCCCGGCAGAACGCGTTCAGGAACTGGCAGACTCCGAGGGTGTCGAGATCAAGTACTACTCGGTCATCTACCGCGCACTGGAAGAGATTGAGGATGCCATGAAGGGCATGCTCAAGCCGATCTACGAGTCGGTCGACACCGGCGCAGCAGAGATCATGCAGGTCTTCCGCTCCGGCAAGTTCGGCAACATCGCAGGTTCCCTTGTCCGCAAGGGCACCCTCAAGCGTGGCGCCAAGGCCCGTCTGGTTCGTGACGGTGTCGTGGTTGCTGACGACCTTGAGATCAAGTCGCTGCGTCGTGAAAAGGATGACGTCACCGAGGTCCGCGAGGGCTTCGAGTGCGGTATCACCCTTGGTTACAAGGACATTCGCGAGGGCGACAGGATCGAGACCTGGGAGATGCGCGAGAAGGCACGCGCCTAACCCGTTCAACCTGGCGGCTGAGCCGCAGAGGGAACCCCCGTTCGGAGCTATTCCGACGGGGGTTTCCCCTTTGCCGGTTACGCACGCTCGTCCTTTGGAAGCTAGGCTGTTCGCTTAGAAGTCCGCGGTCGCGGAAGAGTTTTATGAGGGGAGCCCACCATGGCCGATGAAGGTCGTCAGCGTCGTATTGCAGAGCGCATTCGTGAGACTGTAGCCAGCACCCTGGAACGCAAGGTCAAGGACCCCCGCCTCGGTTTCGTTACCATCACCGATGTGCGCGTCACGGGGGACCTGCAGAACGCAACCATTTTCTACACCGTCATGGGGGATGAGGACGAGCGTAAGAAGACTCGTCGCGCCCTCGAGTCCGCCAAGGGACTGGTTCGTTCAGAGGTTGGCGCGGCCCTCGGTATTCGCCTCACTCCGACCCTGAAGTTCCAGCTGGACGCGCTTCCTGAGGCCGCGGCCTCAATCGAGGATGCCCTGCGCGCCGCCCGCGAGAATGATGCACGAATCGCCGCGGAGGCTGAGGGAGCTGACTACGCCGGAGATGCTTCGCCGTACATCACGGGTGACGAGGTAGAGGAAGAGAAGGACGAGGTCTACGAGGACCTCCGCGAAGACGTGAAAGAGGAGACGGGCGAGGACGCCTAGCCCGTGAGTGGTACGAATCCGCAGGCGGGCATTCTTCTGGTTGACAAGCCAGGGGGGATGACCTCGCACGATGTGGTGTCCAGGGGGCGCAGACTCGCGGGAACCCGCAGGGTCGGTCACGCCGGCACCCTTGACCCCATGGCGACGGGCGTCCTCGTCCTCGGCATCAACGGGGGAACCAAGCTTCTGCAGTACGTCACGGGTGCGCCCAAGACGTACCTGGGGACGGTGCGGCTGGGGGTGGCGACAACCACGGACGACGCCGAGGGCGACCTAATCGCTGCTCCGGGGTGCCCACAGCTGACCGGGTCGGATCTTGAAGACGCGGTTGACAGCTACCGGGGCGACATCATGCAGGTCCCCACAAAGGTAAGTGCCATCAAGATCGGTGGCAAGCGCGCTCACGCCATGGTCCGGGATGGGGAAGAGGTCGTCATTCCACCCCGTCCAGTCACGGTTCATCGCCTGGTGATTCTGGGCGGCCCACGGATCTCGCAGGTTGAGGTCGCAGGCGAGGGGACAGTGGTTCCCGTGGTTGATTTTGACGTTGAGGTCGAGTGTTCTTCAGGGACATATATCCGAGCTCTAGCGCGGGACATTGGAAATGACCTGGGGGTTGGGGGACACCTCACCGCGTTGCGGCGGACCTCCAACGGCCCGTGGAATATCGGGCAGTGCCACACTCTGGAGAGCCTCTTCGAGTTGCGTGAGGCCGATGAGCCCCTTCCGGTCATCCCTCTGAGCGCAGCTGCCCAGACCCTTTTCCCAACGGTGGTGGTGACTGCTCAGGCGAGGGAAAGATTCCGTCACGGTCAGGCACCCGGGCCCGAGGATGTGGTGGACTATGGCGATGTCGCGGCGGGTAACCCGAAGTTTCCTCTGATTCGTGCCCTGGTTTTCGAGGAGAGTAGGGACACGGTTCTGGGACTGGTAGAGCTGGACGAACCGACTAGTCTTGAACTCAGAACAGTAACTGTCTTCGCGGCAGCCTAGGGGCTCTGTGAAGGCATGGCCGAGGATCCTCGACGGGTTTCGGCCAGAACACATGTGAAAGAGAGGGTCTGATGGCTGAAGAAGAGCGTAAGTCCGGCGGTTGTGGCTGCGGCGGATGCGGTTGTGGTGGCGCCGGCAAGAAGGGCCGCGAGGGACAACCGGTCGATGATGAGGGCCGCATTAACCTCGGCCTCCGCGGCAACAAGTAGCAGTCTCGGGTCTGTTGACCCATCCACCTAGAGAGCCCCGCCTGAGAGATGGCGGGGCAAACTATTGAAAGTAGGACCAGTGCAGATCTGGCGCAATCTTCACGAAGTTCCGGGCAACCAGCGGTCTGTGGTAACGATCGGTAATTTCGACGGAATGCACCAGGGGCACTCCCGTGTGGTGGGAACCTGTGTCGAACGGGCCCGCAAGCGCGGCTTCCCCTCGGTGGCCCTCACTTTCGACCCACATCCGAGATCGGTGCATCGCCCGGGTGAACCTCTCGAGCTCATTGCGACCCTCGATGACAGGCTCGATGCCATGGCCATCGCCGGGGTTGACGCCGTGTTCGTGGCGAACTATTCCCCGGACCTGTACATGCTCAGTCCAGAGGACTTTGTCGTGAACTACCTGGTTGAGCGCCTGGGTGCCGTCGAGGTCGTCGTCGGCGAAGACTTCCGCTTTGGTCGCGGTAACAGCGGTGACGTTGAGACGCTGCGTGAGTATGGCCGCCAGTATGGCTTCGATGTCTCCATGGTCACCGATGTTGAATCACCGTCGGGTCGGCGCTGGTCCTCCTCGTGGGTCCGTGAACAGATGGCAGAGGGCAATGTTGAGGAAGCCAGTCGGATCCTCGGACGTTTTCCACGGGTTAATGGCTGCGTTGTTCACGGCGCTAAGCGGGGGAGGGCGCTTGGTTTTCCAACCGCTAACCTCGCGGTCGTTGGCCAGCTTGTCCCCGCGGACGGCGTTTATGCCGGGTGGCTCGTGCGGGATGTGGGACATAGCCAAGAGTTTCTTCCAGCGGCGATTTCTGTAGGGAGTAACCCGCAGTTTCAGGGAACCTCAAGGACTGTTGAAGCTCACGTCCTCGGCCGCACCGACCTCGACCTCTATGGCGAGGAAGTCACAGTGGTGTTTGTGAAGCGGCTACGCCCGATGATGCTGTTCGACTCAGTTGAGGACCTTCTCAGGCAGATGGACCAGGACCTGCTGGCGACGGCGGCAATCCTCGGGGCGCGCAGTGCAACACGCGTTGATCCCTCGAAGGTGACCGCGGGACTCTGAGACCCCTCAGGGCTTTCACGTGGCGTGGATCACTCTCAAGCCTCTAAGCTGGGGTGCAAACCGTGTCGGGGCGATGCCCTAGGCCGGTGATAACCGCGAGGGGGCCGCCTTGATAATCACTCTGACCGCGAACCCATCTCTGGATCGCACGGTCACCCTCGGCTCCGCCCTCACTCCGGGTGGGGTGCACCGGATTGAGTTCGACACCACCCAGCCCGGCGGTAAGGGAATCAACGTGGCCTTCGGGGTAATGGCAGCCGGTATCCCCGTGCTAGCGCTGCTGCCAGCCGACTCTTCCGACAGGCTGGTCACCCTGCTTGAACAGGAGAGGCTGGCGTTTCAGACGATTCCGGTCAGTGGTCGGGTCCGCACCAACCTGACGGTTTTGGGTGACGGAGAGACGACCAAGATCAACGAGGCCGGGGCGGCACTTTCAACCCGGGAGGTTGAAGCGGTCGAAGAGGCTCTCGTCAGCGCCGTCCACGCCGGGGATACGGTGATGCTCTCCGGTTCTCTGGCTCCCGGATTCCCGGTTGATGAGTACTCTCGTCTGATCCAGAGGCTTCGGCCCCTCGGGGTGTGGATCGGTGTGGACACATCAGATGCGCCCCTGTTTGCTTTGGCTGAGAACTTTGCTGAGGCGGCCCCCGATTTCCTCAAGCCCAACGGCCTCGAACTGGGCCAACTGACCGGCCGAGATGGAGTTGAGATTGAGAGGTTCGCCGAAATGGGGGACCTGGAACCGGCCCGGGACGCCGCTCTCTCCCTGCGTTCGCAAGGGGTGGGGGAGGTACTGGTGACCCTGGGTGGTGCCGGAGCCATCCTCGCCACCGCAGAGGGCGTGTGGTACTCGCCCTCGCCCAGGGTGGAGGTAA
>CAMFDH010000014.1 GCA_945949035.1 uncultured Actinomyces sp. | reverse complement strand
ATCTTCAACGATAGTTACGTTGATGGTGTTGCCAAGTACAACGAGGTTCACTCGGAGTCGGTTGAGGTCATCGGTTGGGACAAGGCCGCGCAGGACGGCATGGCTACCGGTAACTTCGAAGATGTTTCGAAGGGCAAGCAGTTCTCTGAGCAGCTCATCCAGCAGGGCGTTGACGTGATCATGCCTGTTGCAGGTCCGGTCGGCATGGGTACCCTGGCAGCTGCCAAGGAAAACCCCGGCACCATGGTTATCTGGGTTGACGCCGATGGCGCCCTCACCAACCCGGACGATGCTTCGGTAATCCTGACCTCGGTCATGAAGCAGATTTCCGCTGCGGTTTACGATGCAATCCAGGCTGTTGTTGACGGCACCTGGACCTCTGAGGCTTACGTTGGCACCCTTGCCAACGGTGGCGTCGGAATTGCTCCTTGGCACGATTTTGAGGACAAGGTTTCGCCTGAGCTGAACGACGAGATCGAGCAGATCAAGCAGGAAATTATCGACGGCACCATCGTCGTTGAGTCCACCAACACCCCTAAGTAGTCCACTCACTATATGAGTCGACACCCTAGGTGATTGTTAGCGGGGGTCCGGTTCAGCCGGGCCCCCGCTTTCTGCGTCCAATTGGACACCGAGGTCCCTTACTCCAATAAAGTTTTGAGTCCGCGGCATATAGTTGGTCACAGACACCTAGTAAACAGAACATTGCATTTGAAGTAGTAACAGGAGAATGTGTAAATTCATTCTCTACCCCCAGTAACTCTGGTTACCCCTACAACGATGAAGGGATCGATGTGGAACTTGAGCTAAAAGGGATCACGAAGGTCTTCGGACCGCTGGTAGCAAATGACGCCATTAGTCTGACGGTTGAGCCCGGTAAGATCCATGCCCTGCTTGGAGAAAACGGTGCTGGCAAGTCAACCCTGATGAACGTCCTCTACGGTCTCTACCAGCCGGACGAAGGCCAGATCCTTATAGACGGCGAACCGGTTCAATTCTCAGGACCTGGCGACGCTGTGGCCGCAGGTATCGGAATGGTTCACCAGCACTTCATGCTGGTGCCGGTATTTACAGTCGCAGAGTCAGTAGCCCTCGGCTATGAACCAACTTCCTCAGTTGGTGGCATTCTCAACCTGAAGGAAGCCCGCAAGCGCGTTCTTGAGCTCTCCGATAAGTTCGGGTTCGGCCTCAAGCCGGATGCGGTCATTGAGGACCTCCCGGTTGGTGTACAGCAGCGTGTTGAGATCATCAAGGCACTCTCGCGTGACGCTAAGGTACTTATTCTTGATGAGCCCACGGCTGTGCTGACACCTCAGGAAACTGATGAGCTGATTGCAATCATGAAGCAGCTCAAAGAGTCGGGGACCTCGATTGTCTTCATCACCCATAAGCTCCGCGAGATCCGAGCGGTGGCCGACACCATTACGGTTATTCGGCGCGGCAAGGTAGTTGGTACAGCCAAGCCCACGGATTCCGAGAAGGACCTGGCCTCAATGATGGTCGGACGTCCCGTGAGCCTCGAGGTTGAAAAGGACCCGGCCAAACCGGGTGAACCTGGACTCGTCTTTGACAGTGTCTCCCTGATCAACACCGATGGTGTCGCGGCTCTCGACCACGTCTCCTTTGAGGTTCGTGGCGGAGAGATTCTCTGTATCGCAGGCGTCCAGGGTAATGGTCAGACCGAACTCTGCGAGGCCATCGTCGGTACTCGCACCATTGATGGCGGCTCTATTTCGATGTCGGGTGTCGACATCAAGGACGTCTCCATCAAGCAGCGCTTCCGTGACGGACTGGGATATGTTCCTGAAGATCGTCAGACCGACGGAATGATCGCGTCGTTCTCGGTGGCTGAGAACCTGATCTTGAACCGGTATGACCAGAAGCCCTACGCAACTGGCATCAATATGCACCCGGGAATCATCAAGAGCAACGCTGAGAAGCTCACCAAAGAGTTCGATGTGCGCCTCACGAATGTCGAAGACCCCATCTCGACCCTCTCCGGAGGTAACGCACAGAAGGCGATCCTCGCACGTGAGTTGTCCAGGCCCATCAACGTTCTAGTGGCTGCACAGCCCACCCGTGGCGTAGACGTCGGCGCGATTGAGTTCGTCCATAACCGCATCGTTGAAGAGCGCGATGGAGGCACTGCTGTCCTCGTGGTCTCCACTGAGTTGGACGAGGTCGTTGGGCTTGCAGACCGAATTGCAGTGATGTACCGAGGTGGAATTGTCGGCATCGTTCCACCGGACACGCCGAGAGCAGTCCTCGGTCTTATGATGGCCGGCATCCCCTACGAGGATGCAATGAAGCAGGCTGGTACCCCGGCAGCGCAGGAAGGTGTGAACGAAGGTGAGTAGTCCTGCAGTTCTAGATCCAGAACCCCCCACACTTGAACCGGACACCGGCCCGGATCCCGTCAAACAGTGGTGGAAGCGGTTCATCAAGGGTGTCCTCAGCCCCGGTGCTGGCACTATCGCACTGGCGATCCTCCTAGCCCTCCTTATCGGCGCCCTGATCGTCGTTATCTTCGACCCAGCAGTGCAGCATGCAGCGGGTTACCTGTTCGCGGCTCCCGGTGACTTCTTCTCAGCAGTTTGGGAAGCCTTCTCCGGGTTCTTCACGGCTCTTGTTCGGGGCTCCATCTTCGACTGGCGTCAGAGCAGCTTCCAGGCTGCGATTCGACCCCTGACCGAGTCGATCGTTCGTGCGACCCCACTGATCATCGCCGGTCTGGCGGTGGCTGTTTCCTTCACCGCAGGCCTGTTCAACATTGGTGTTCAGGGCCAGCTAATGATGGGTGCCCTCCTCGGCGGTTACATCGGCTTCGCCTGGAACCTCCCCGTAGGCATCCACCTGCTGGTAGCCATCCTCGGAGCAATCCTTGGTGGCGCGATCTGGGGTTTCATCCCCGGCATTCTGAAGGCACGCCTCGGGGCCAACGAAGTTATCGTCACCATCATGCTGAACTCGGTGGCGGCACTGTTTCTTGCCGCGATGCTGCAGACCACGACCTTCTATGGTGAGGGATACCCCGGAAAGTCGATGAAGATCTTCGACACGGCTTTGTACCCAGGTCTCCTCGGAAGCGGCTTCCGCCTCAACGCCAGCCTGATTGCAGCAATTCTTGCCTCGATCTTTGTGTGGTGGCTGTTGGATCGCTCAACCTTTGGCTTTGAGATCCGTGCTGCGGGTGCGAACCCAGATGCCGCTAAGACCGCGGGCATCAACGTTCCCCTGGTTATCATGCTGACCCTGACTATCTCCGGCGCTCTCGCAGGTCTCGCAGCCACGGCACCTGTCCTCGGTACAGAGAAGGCAATTACAGGCGGCGTGGCAGGAAGCATCGGCTTCGACGCCATTACAGTGGCACTCCTTGGACGGTCCCGTCCGCTGGGTGTGTTCTTCGCCGGCCTCCTCTTCGGCGCCCTCGCAGCCGGTGGCGCACTCATGCAGTCCTCAGCGGGAATCCCCGTTGACATCGTCATCATCACCCAGGCAATCATCGTCTTGACGATTGCGGCTTCAGAGGCCATCAGGGCATCGCGAGCCATCAAGAAGGAAAACGCTCTAACCGTCAAGAAGGTTGATACCGAGCACGAAGAGAAGTCGGCTCAGACGGAAGGAGTGCAGGCATGAGCACCGTAGTTTCAACCCCTGCAAAGCACAGTCAGCCAGCTCCTGTAGCCAGCGAGATCATTCTCCCCATCTCTTGGAGAGATCCGGTTGTCACCGCGATCATGGCGCTGGCAACGGTCATCATGGCCATCATCGTCAAGGGTGAGTCGAACATTTCGTTCGCCGGAGCCTCGGGCTGGTTCAAGGCCGGAACGATGACAATCAACGCCCCGCTTTCCATCTGGATTCTGGCGGTGATCGCTGTCGGATTCTCCGTGGTGACGTTCAAGCTGGCCATTGATCGCAAGACGGTCCCCGGATGGTTTGTCGTCATTGTCGGCGTGGCCTTTGTGGTCGCCTTCCTGATCCTGGCGGTTGCCGGTCGTCCTTCGGCCAACCTTCCGGTTGTCTCACTGTTCGCCGGTGGCCTGATGTTCGCGACACCGCTCGTGTTTGGTGCCCTTGCTGGCGTCATCAATGAACGTGCGGGTGTCATCAACATCGCGATTGAAGGACAGCTTCTGTTCGGAGCATTCGCCGGTGCACTGACCGCCTCGATCTTCGGTTCGTCTTGGTTCGGCCTCATCGGAGCCCCGATTGCAGGTGCGCTCCTCAGCGTCCTGCTCGCACTGTTTACGATCAACTACCGCGCTAACCACATTGTTGTGGGTGTTGTTCTCAACATGCTGGCACTTGGTTTGACGTCGTTCCTCTTCTCGACTCTACTTTCTGATTCGAGCCAGTTGAACAAGCCCATGAAGCTGCCGGTGCTCCCGATCCCGATCCTCAAGGACATTCCGATCATCGGCCCGGTCCTCTTCAACCAGACGATCCTCGTCTACCTGATGTACGCGGCCGTGATCATCCTTCAGTTCATGCTCTTCAACTCCCGCTGGGGCCTGCGCCTTCGTGCGGTTGGTGAGAAGCCTCGTGCGGCTGACACTGTGGGTATCCGGGTCAACGCGATTCGTTGGCACAACGTCCTCCTTGGAGGTGCAGTCGCGGGTCTTGGCGGTGCATTCTTCACGGTGGGACAGGGTCTGGCTTTCTCCAAGGACATGGCTGCTGGTAACGGCTTTATCGCCCTGGCGGCAATGATCCTGGGTCGCTGGAACCCGGTTGGTGCCCTTACCGCGGCACTTCTGTTCGGCTTCGCAACCAACCTCGGTGCGGTCATGCAGGCCGTCGGAGCCCCGGTTCCGGCCGAGTACCTGCTGATGATTCCCTACATCGTCACCATCCTGGCGGTGGCCGGCTTTGTGGGGGCGGTCAGACCGCCTGCCTCAGAAGGTATTCCCTATCCATAACAACAAGGCCCGCGCCAACTGGCGCGGGCCTTGCCAAACTATCCAACTCTCCAGATGACAAGGAAGTCGAATGACTGAGACTCAGATTCCTGAGGAGACCTGGCGCCTGCTCCATGAGCACGCGGTGGCCGCAATGAAGACGGCCTACGCCCCCTACTCAAACTTTCCCGTGGGTGCAGCAGCACTGGTCGATGACGGCCGAATCGTCACGGGCTGCAACGTCGAGAACGCCTCATACGGCGTAGGGCTCTGTGCCGAGTGTGGCCTGGTCTCTGACCTGGCCCGAACAGGCGGAGGACGCCTGGTGGCGTTCAAGTGCGTTGACGGACTCGAAGAGCCGGCCTCCCCGTGTGGCAGGTGCCGCCAGTTGCTTTTTGAGTTCGGAGGAAACAGCCTCTGGGTAGAGATGCCCGAGGGACGAATGACTATGGACCGGGTCCTTCCCGGTGGCTTTGGGCCGGCCGATCTTGAGCGGGTCTATGTAGCAGATGCAGTAGAAGATCTCGAGAATGAGGAGCAGGCCTAGTGGCTAAGCCAGAACCATTTGACGCAGTTGATGTAATCCGCACCAAGCGTGATTCCCACCGGATTCCCGACCCGATGATCGACTGGGTCATCGACGCCTATACCCGCGGTGTTGTCACCAATGACCAGATGGCATCGCTGGCGATGGCAATCTTCCTCAACGGGATGAACCGTGAGGAGATTGCTCGCTGGACCACCGCCATGATGAACTCCGGGATTCGAATGAACTTCGATAACCTCGGTCGTCCCACGGCGGATAAGCACTCGACCGGTGGTGTGGGCCACAAGATCACACTCCCGCTCGCGCCGCTCGTCGCCTCCTTCGGTGTCGCGGTGCCGCAGCTGTCCGGGCGCGGCCTCGGCCACACCGGAGGCACCCTGGACAAGATGGAGTCCATCCGCGGCTGGGAAGCAGAAATCTCCGAGGCAAAGATGATGCAGATGCTGGGAGCCGACGGCCCCGGCGCTGTCATCTGCGCGGCTTCGGCAGACCTTGCTCCCGCTGACAAGAAGCTCTACGCTCTGCGTGATGTCACGGCTACCGTTGACTGCATCCCGCTGATCGCTTCTTCGATCATGTCGAAGAAGATCGCCGAGGGCACCGGTTCACTCGTCCTTGACGTCAAGGTCGGTTCGGGCGCCTTCATGAAGGACCAGGAGCAGGCCAGGAAGCTGGCCGAGACAATGGTCGCCCTGGGCACAGATGCCGGCGTGAAGACTTCGGCACTGCTGACCAACATGTCGACGCCACTCGGTCTCATGATCGGTAATGCGCTTGAGGTCCAGGAGTCCATTGACGTCCTTGCAGGTGGAGGACCGAAGGACGTTGTTGACCTCACCGTTCTGCTGGCAGAAGAGATGCTTCGCCTCGCCGGTAAGACCGACGTCGATGTGCGAGCAGCCCTGAACGATGGCCGCGCGATGGACCACTGGCGCCGCATGGTGGCAGACCAGAACGGCGACCTTGATGCACCTATGCCAAAGGCAAAGCACAGCGAGATCATCTACGCCGACTCCGATGGTTTCATCGAGAAGATGGATGCCTGGGGCGTCGGAATCTCTGCATGGCGCCTCGGCGCAGGCCGCACCCGCCAGGGTGAGAAGCTCGACCTCGGAGCCGGCATCCAGATCCACGCCAAGCCCGGTGATCCGATCAAGAAGGGCCAGCCTCTGCTGACTCTCTTCACCGATACCCCGGAGAAGTTCGAACGGAGCATCGAGGCACTCGACGGCGCTATCGAAATCAGTGCCGAGGAGCCGACAGATCTGACCCCGCTCGTCCTCGACCGGATCGACGCCTAACAACCAAAACGGTAGGGGGCTGGCCCAAGATGCGGCCAGTCCCCAGCAACTCTTAGGAGAAAATGATGACAAATCGTGAAACCGTGGCACAGATGGTTGACCACACCCTGCTCAAGCCTGAGGCCACTGCGGCAGATGTCCAGGCCCTGATTGATGACGCCGTAGAGCTCGGGACCTTCTCGGTCTGCGTCTCACCGTCGATGATCCCGGTTGAGCTTCCTGAGTCACTGAAGCTGGCTGTCGTGGTCGGCTTCCCCTCGGGTGCTGTCAAGCCTGCGGTGAAGGCATTTGAAGCAGCTCAGGCTGCTGCTGACGGCGCGGATGAGATCGACATGGTGGTCAACCTGGCCTTCGTTAAGCAGGGTGACTTCGAGGCCGTTGAGTCCGAAATCCAGGGTGTTCGTGATGCTGCGCCAGAGACTCTTCTCAAGGTCATCATCGAGTCGGCCGCGCTGACAGATGAAGAGATCGTGAGCACCTGTGAGGCTGCAGTACGCGCGGGTGCGGACTATGTGAAGACCTCGACCGGGTTCCACCCCGCAGGGGGCGCCAGCACCCATGCCGTCGCGCTGATGCGTAAGACGGTAGGGCCGGACATTGGCGTCAAGGCTTCCGGGGGCGTGCGTGATGCAGCTGCCGCCGAAGCCATGATTGAGGCCGGGGCAAGCCGCCTGGGTCTCTCCGGTACGGCAGCCGTCGCGGGGCGCCTTGTCTGTGCGGTCTAGATCCCGATAGCCGGGGCCATCGCAGCCTTGATCTCTTCCAGTCGCTGCGCAGCGCGAATGCGTGCAGCCGCCACCGAGCCCTCTGCCACCGGCTCGATAACCTCGATGTAGCACTTCAGCTTCGGCTCGGTTCCCGAGGGACGCACGACGACGCGGTCGTTGCGCTCAGTGATGTAGAGCAGTCCGTCCGTGGGGGGCAGGTCGGCTGAACCCTCTGCGAGGTCGATGCCGGTCACCACGCGTGACCCAGCGATCTCTTCGAGTCCGTTGGTGCGCAGGTTCTGCATTCCCTTGGCGATCAGGCTGAGATCCTCAACTCGGATCGTGAGGGGAGCTGTGGCATGAAGCCCGTGCTTCTCAGCAAACTCATCCAGCTTGTCACCAAGCGTGCGCCCCTCTGCCTTCAGTGAAGCTGCCAGAGCAGCCAGCTTCGTCCCCGCGGAGATGCCGTCCTTGTCACGCACAAAGTCCGGGTCAACGCAGTAACCGAGGGCCTCTTCGTAGCCGAAGACAATGCCGGGCACCCGAGAGATCCACTTGAAGCCGGTCAGGGTATTGGCATGTCCGAGGCCGATGTCTGCGGCGATACGGCTGAGCAGACGCGACGAGACAATGGAGTTCGCCAGCATCTTTGTGGGCAGCTCTGCGGCATCGGTGGTAGCGGCAACCTCACGTGCCTTCTGCTCACCGAGCAGCGAACCGACCTCATCACCGGTCAGCTGACGCCAGCCCGAAGCCGAGTTGGCGTCAGGGATCGCGGCCGAGGAACGGTCAGCGTCGGGGTCATTAGCCAGGATAATGTCAGCATCGATCTCTGCCGCCGTGCGGAAGGAGAGGTCGAGAGCCCCGGGCTCCTCCGGGTTCGGGAAGGCCACGGTCGGGAAGTCGGGATCCGGCTCGTGCTGTTCGGCAACGACGGTAACGTCCTTGAAACCACAGTGGTCAAGGGCCTTCATCGCTGTCTCACCGCCGACACCGTGCATCGACGTGAGGACGATCTTGAGGTCACGCGGTCCCTCAGGAACGATCTCGGTGATGCGCTCGATGTACTTATCGACCAGATCTGAACCGATGAACTCCCAGCCGGACTCAGCCCGCTCAACGGAAGACACCGAGGGGACAGCCTCGATCTGCTCGAGGATCTGGGCGTCGTAGGGAGGCACAATCTGCGTTCCCTGACCGGCCCCGGTCACCACACGCCCACCGAGGTAGACCTTGTAGCCGTTATCCTCTGGGGGGTTGTGAGACGCGGTCACCATGACGGCTGCATCCGCATCGAGATGGCGCAGCGCGAATGCCGTCACCGGGGTGGGCAGGGCCTTCTCGAAGACGATGGCGTGTCCGCCCCCGGCCTCAACCACGGCAGCGGTATCGAGGGCGAAGTCGTGGGAGCCGTAGCGGGCGTCGTAGCCGATGACGACCTTGAAGCCCTCGGGGAGGACGGAGTGCAGGTAGTTGGTCAGACCCGCTGCTGCGCGAATAACAACCGCCCGGTTCATGCGGTTTGGACCGGCCCCGAGGTGACCACGAAGGCCGGCGGTGCCGAAGGTGAGCATTCCTGAGAAGCGGTCAGCGAGTTCGGCGCTGGCGCCCTCATCGCCCTCATCAGAGAGCTTCAGAAGCTGCTCGAGCTCCTGTGCATCCCGGATGTTGGGATCATCATCGATCCAGGTCAGAACTGCTTCGCGGTCGAAAAGTTCAACAGACATGTGGTTTTTGTGCCTTTCCTATTACATCTTCTGGACGACGTCAGCGAGCAGTCGCGCGATTCGGGGTGCCGCTTCCGTTCCTGCTTCAATGACTTCTTCGTGGGAGAGACGAACCGGCGAGATACCTGCAGCCAGGTTCGTCATCAGTGAGAGGCCAAGAATCTCCAGCCCGGACTCACGGGCCGCAATGGCTTCAAGGGTGGTTGACATGCCGACGAGGTCGCCTCCGATGACACCCGCCATCTTGACTTCCGCAGGCGTCTCATAGTGGGGGCCGCGGAACTGCACGTAAACGCCCTCGGGAAGCGAAGCGTCGACGGTCCGGGCGAGGGTGCGCAGACGGGGGGAGTACAGGTCGGTGAGGTCGCCAACGTTCGCGCCCTCAAGTGGTGATTCTGCAGTGAGGTTGATGTGGTCGCTGATGCGGACTACCTGTCCGGGCTTCCACTCGACGTTGAGGCCGCCGCAGCCGTTGGTGAGGACAACCTGGTCACATCCGAGCGCCGCGGCCGTGCGCATGCCGTGGGCTACCGCCCGAACACCCTTACCCTCGTAGAAGTGGGTGCGTGATCCGAGGACGAGGGCGACCTTGTCGCTGCCATGGACCCGGATGGTGCGCATCGTGGCGGTGTGCCCAGCGACTGCCGGGGCAGAAAAGCCGGGGACATCGGCAGCATCAATCTCATCTACCGTCTCTCCGATGAGGTCGGCGGCGCCGCCCCAACCTGAGCCGAGGACGAGTGCAATGTCGTACTTGTCGATACCTGAGTGGTTCTTGATTGCGCGGGCAGCCTCAGCGGCCAGAGCAAATGGTTCCTGGGGAAGATCTTCTTTGGTCATGGGCCAAATCTACCGCTAAACGCGAATCCTCGTGTAGTTGAGGATGTAGCTAATAGGTCGGGGACAGTGCGGGAAAGTCGCGTACTTCGGGCGGGGGTGTAGCGTTTGCTGGTAAACACTGTGACTTGTTTCTAAGACTTCAAGGAGGGACCATGCCATCAGGTGGGAAGGTTCATCGCCGCGGCCCGGTGATCATGAGGGGTCGGGAGCTACCGAGTGCCATGGCCGACCAGAAGCTCCTCCAGTCTCGGACTGAGGACGCCTGGCGTGTCATGCGTATTCAAGCTGAGTTCGTCGAGGGTTTCTCTGCGCTGCGAAGCATCACCAATGCTGTGTCAGTGTTCGGGTCAGCCCGTACCCCCAAGGACTCGAAGTACTACAGGCTGGCCGAGGAGATCGGCAGGCTTATGGCCCAGAATGGCTTCGCTACGATCACGGGTGGTGGACCCGGGGTGATGGAAGCTGCCAACAAGGGCGCGTTTGAGGCCAACGGGGTCTCCGTGGGGCTTGGTATTGAGCTGCCCTTTGAGCAGGGGATGAACCCCTGGATCAACCTGGGCGTCAACTTCAAGTACTTCTTCGTCCGCAAGGTCATGTTCGTGCGCTACGCCCGAGGGTTCATCGTGCTCCCCGGTGGTCTTGGGACCATGGATGAGCTCTTTGAGGCCCTCACCCTGGTGCAGACCGGCAAGATTGACTGGTTCCCCATCGCCCTCGTTGGAAGTGAGTACTGGGAACCCCTGGTCGATTGGCTACGCAATACGCTGGCCGCCGAGGGGATGATCAACGAGAGCGACATCGACTACTTCAAGGTCGTGGATACCGCCGAAGAGGCCGTTGAACACATGTGGAACGGGATCGAAGCGTTGCAGAACAGCAAGGACAGCCTGGAACAACACGCAGACGGGACGTGATCCGCGTAGAATGGTCTAGAGAGTTACTGGCCCAATGAACGCATCACAGAAGCGGAGGACTATCCGATGGCAGCGATGAAGCCAAGAACCGGTGACGGACCACTAGAGGCAACCAAGGAGGGGCGCGGGATCATTATGCGAATCCCCAGTGAAGGCGGGGGTCGCCTGGTCATTGAACTCACGCCGGATGAGGCTGCAGAACTTGCAGAGGCACTGCAGGCGGCCGTCTAAAGGATCCTCAAGTACACGTAAGTAGAGGCGACCCACCAGGTGGTGGGTCGCCTCTACTTACGCTGCTACGGTGGAGCCCCGTTAGAGAGCGGGAGCGGGCCGAACCGCAATGAGGACGCCGTCGCCCGTGGGAAGCAAAGTGGTCAGGAAGTCCTCCGAGTCGAGGAGTTCGCGAACCACTTCACGCATGGCAACTGTGTGGGGGTCACGTCGCGCAGGGTTGGCTACGTTGCCGAACCAGAGGGCATTCGGAATGACGAGGGCGCCACTGGGGCGCAGCAGACGGAGGGCGTGGTGAACGTACTGCGCGGTCTCCTCGGGAAGTGCGTCGAGAACGACCATGTCGTAGGAGGAGTCCGCGAGGCGAGGGAGTACGTCCAGGGCCCGGCCGTTGATGAAGCGGGTTCGTGACGACGGAACCTTTGCTGCACGGAAGGCCATGGCAGCTGACTGTTGAAACTCTGGTTCCGGATCAATGGTGGTGAGGACGCCACGGTCATTCATCCCTGACAGGACCCACAGTCCAGAGATGCCAGCGCCGGTCCCGACCTCGACAACGGACTTGGCATTACGCATTGCCGCCACGGCTCGAAGGAGGGCTCCGGTCGCGGTGGAGACAGGGTCCGCCCCGAGCTCAACTGCGACTTCACGTGCACTGGCAATTACGGCGGGCTCAGTGACGAACTCTTCACTGAACATCCAGATGTCATTCTTGTTGGCAGACATGGTGGCCCCTTCCCACTTTGGTATCAATAGGCTACCCCCGACCAGTTCCTCCCGCTTTCGCTTTTGCTTGGAGGACCCGGACGGGGGTGATGCTGTTTGTGCTGCTAACGCCTGATTGGGGCCACACCCAGGGGGCGTCCGACAAGTCCGCGGGCGTGAGAGGCAAGCTTGCCGGCCAGCCTGTGCAGTTCTTCCGCGGTGGTTGAATCCGGTGCGCTTGACTGCTGGGCAGCGATCGGTACACCGCTGTCACCGCCCTGACGGAGGTCGATGTCAAGGGGGACCTGCGCCAGAAGGGGAACCTCGTAGCCAAGAAGTGCCGCCAGGTGAGCCGAAACGGTTTCGCCGCCGCCGGACCCGAAGATCTCCAGGCGGGAGCCATCGGGCTGCGACAGGTAGGCCATGTTCTCAACCACGCCGATGACGCGCTGACGAGTCTGGGTGGCGATTGAACCGGAACGCTCTGCGACCTCGGCAGCGGCAATCTGGGGGGTCGTGACGATCAGGATCTCTGCGTTCGGGAGCAGCTGTGCGATTGAGATTGCCACATCGCCCGTGCCCGGCGGCATGTCGAGAAGTAGGACATCCAGATCCCCCCAGAACACGTCTGCGAGGAACTGCTGGAGTGCGCGGTGCAGCATGGGGCCGCGCCAGATGATCGGCTGGCCCTCAGGGACAAACATGCCGATCGAGATGACTTTGACGCCGTCGGTGCCAATCGGAGGGACGATCATTCCGTCAATCGACTGCGGGTCATGCTGGATCCCGAGCATGCGGGGAATAGAGAAGCCGTAGATGTCTGCGTCAAGCACGCCCACCTTGAGGCCCTGGGCCGCAAGTGCAACCGCGAGGTTCGCGGTGACGGAAGACTTACCGACCCCGCCCTTGCCGGAGGTGACAGCGATAACGCGGGTCAGGTTGTCAGCGCGGGTAAAGGGGATCTCGCGTTCTGCGTGTCCGGTCAGTTTCTCGCGCAGGCCCTTCTTCTGCTCGTCGCTCATCACGCCCATGTTGACGCGAATGGACTCGACGTGTTCGACCTTACCGACCTCGTTTTCAACATCAGCGGTGATGGTGTTCTTCAGGGGACAACCGGCGGTGGTGAGGAGAACCTTGACGGTGACGTGGCCACCATCAATCTCGACGCCCTCGATCATTCCCAGTTCGGGAAGTGGCTTGTTGATTTCCGGGTCGATTACTCTACCCAGAGCTTCCATTACAGCGGATTCGTTCACGGTCATGTCCCTAGCTTAGGCGACACCTGTTGGGGTACCCGTTTTCAACGCTATGGGCGAAGAGCTTAGCCCGGAGTCTCCAATGAAAGTAGGGTTGGGGAACCGATAGAAAAGGACAGGTGTATGGCGCGGAACATCGTTTCAACAAGTTCACCCCGAATGCCCGTGGGCACGGAGGTTGCGGCTTTTCGCACCCATGAGGAAGCGACCGCCGCAGTTGAGCTGCTGAGCGAAAACCAGATTCCTATCGCCGGTGTCACGATTGTCGGTTCTGACCTCCACCTCGCAGAGCGAATCCTGGGCCGAATGACTCCGGGACGAGTTGCTCTCACGGGTGCCACCCAGGGCCTGACCTGGGGTCTGCTCATGGGTGTGTTCTCGATACTCTTCTACCCGGGCGCCCCCGTCATCATTCCGATCACCCTGATTGCAGTCGGTGTTCTGCTGGGTGTTCTCATCACCAGCATTTCCTGGGCCATGAGGAAGAAGCGGTCTAACTTCGTTGCCCAGAGCACCATGGTCGCGTCACGCTACGCGATCCTGGTTGAAGAGATGCCTGATCGTGCTTTCTCTGTACTCGCGGGCGGTCCGGGAAACATGGCTGGCCA
>CAMFDH010000013.1 GCA_945949035.1 uncultured Actinomyces sp. | reverse complement strand
AAGCAGGTGCAGGTGGTGTCGTTGCTGATGCCTTGGTGGGCGGCAGTGCCCACAGCAGACATGCATGACTCAGACACTCGCTACTTCCTTAGGGACAAGTTCAACTCTGGCTCAATGCTAACCGTTCATGACTGGGTTAGATGGGTGTTCCTACGGGTCCTCGGTGGTCCGTTCGGTGGTTTGTTCGGTGGGGTGGGGTCTGTTTGGGCCTTTGGTGCATGAAACGGGAAAGGCCCGAGCCCGCAGTGCTTCGCAGGTTCGGGCCTTAGCCGTGGTGTTGTCTTTGTGGCTTACTGCCGGCTTAGAAGTCCCAGTCCTCGTCCTCGGTATCCTCGATCTCACCGATGACGTAGGAAGAGCCGGAGCCGGAGAAGAAGTCGTGGGTCTCGTTGGCATCGGGTGCTAGCTGAGCCAGGATGGCCGGGTTGACCTCGGTGGTGTCCGGTGGGAACAGCGCGTCAAAACCAAGGTTCATCAGGGCTTTGTTGGCGTTGTAACGCAGGAACTTCTTGACGTCCTCGGTCAGACCAACCGGGTCGTAAAGATCCTCGGTGAACTTCTCTTCGTTGTCGTACAGCTCCATCAGCAGGTCCAGGGTGAATGAACGCAGCTCATCCTGGCGTTCCTCACTGGCCTTGTTGAAGGCCACCTGGAACTTGTAACCGATGTAGTAACCGTGAACGGCCTCATCACGAATAATCAGGCGAATGATGTCCGCCGAGTTCGTCAGCTTGCCGTGTGACGCCCAGTAAAGGGAGTAGTAGAAGCCCGAGTAGAACATGAACGACTCAAGCATGACCGAGGCGATCTTCTTCTTCTCCGTGTCATCCGCCACGTAGAAAGAGTTGATGATCTGCGCCTTCTTCTGCACCTGGGCGTTTTCCTTAGCCCAGCGGAAGGTCTTGTTGATGTCCTCGGTGTTCAGCAGCGTCGAGAAGATTGAGCTGTAGGACTTGGCGTGAACCGACTCCATGAAGGCGATGTTGGTGAACACCGCTTCCTCATGCTGGGTCACCGAGTCCGGGATCAGGCTGACGGCGCCGACTGTGCCCTGGACGGTGTCGAGCAGGGTGAGGTTGGTGAACACGTTAGAGAAGGTGTTCTGCTCCTCAGGCGTCAGGGTTCCCCACGAAGGAATGTCGTTCGATAGGGGAATCTTCTCTGGCAACCAGAAGTTACCCGTGAGACGGTCCCAGACCTCAAGGTCCTTGTCGTCCTCAATCTTGTTCCAGTTAATGGCTTCGAAAACCGCCTGACCATCAACCGTTTCGCTACCGACCCCCAGCGGGGCTTTATGCTCTTCAGGCACCACCGTGACTCCTCCGTAGTTGACCAACTGCTAACTGCCAGCCTAGTCGGGACCAAAGTCTGATCGAAGCCGGACCACTGACTAACTGCTCACCAGGAACTTTACTGCGCTACTGAGTTGGGCCGCCTCAGCCCCGCTTCAGTTGTTCCTAATCGGCGAGGATCTCTTTCAGACCCTTGAAAACCTCGCTGCCATTGGCACGCAAACCGTCGTGTTCCATACGGTTCGTGACCCAGGTGCGGGTGTTGGGCATCAGGGCTGCGGTCTGCTTGGAAAGCTGGACGGGCACGAACATATCGTCGTCGTAGATGAGGGCGGCCTTCGGAACATCAACACTGCCGAGGACGTCGAGGTCGTACGTCTTCTGCCAGTCCGTCTTGGTCGCCAGGGCCTCCGTCACCGGAAGGAGGGCGGCTGTGGCGGGGTCATCAGCGATGAGTTCGGTGAAGAGGTGCTCACCCGTCAGGTACCAGGGGCTGGACAGATCCAGGGGATCGGCGTCCAGGTGGAAGCCATCAAACTCAGCCGCCAGGCGCTGCGCCGACCAGCGGGTGCCGTGCCCGCAGGCCGCGACGGTGGTTTGACCGTAGATAGCTTCCTGCAGCACCCAGTAGAGGGGGGCCATGGCAGAGGAGAGGTGTCCGCCGATTTCCGCCAGGAAACGGCTGGTGAGCCGGCGCCTGCCCCCGCGCATCTCAAACGGCCCCTCCCACAGGTAGTGCAGAACATCCGTGTTCATGGCCCCACCCAGCATCGCCCCGATCGACCGCATCCGGGTCGGGGTGAGGCGTTCGCCGGTGGGCAGGAACTCTTCCGTATCAAGCAGGTGCGCTGCGACCTCACGGATCACCTGCTGGTCATCCCGGTAGCGCTCGAAGTAAACCCGGTTGCGCGCAGCGGTCAGCGGGTAGGTCTGCCGGTAGATGTCATCAATATTGACGAGGCCGGGCAGCCCGCCCGTAAAGAGGGACTCACGCAGCGCCTCCGGGTGCTGCGACAGGTAACCCAGGGTGAGGAAGCCGCCGTAGGACTGGCCCAACGTGGACCACTTGGCGCCATCCGTCAGCTCCTCACGGAATGCTTCGGCGTCAGCGATGATCTGGTTCTGCAGGAAGAGAGACGTGAAGAGGGCCGGATCGTCCTCGGCCATCACCACGTCAGAAGACAGGGGTGTCGACTGTCCGGTGCCGCGCTGGTCCAGCAGGAGGACGCGGTAGTCCTTCAGCGCCTCACCAATCCAGCCGTCGCGGAAGTCGCCCACACGGGGACCCGCACCACCCGGGCCGCCCTGCAGGAACACCAGCAGGGGCCGGTCCGCACCACCGGGCGCAATGACCTGCCGGGCAAACACCTCAATGGTTCGTCCCGGGTAGTGCTGCCCGGTGGGATCCAGGGGGACATCAAGCCGGTGCTCATGCACCTGGCAGCCGTGTTGGATGTATGAGGTCGTGCGCAAAGATGTTTCAGCCATGGGGCAATTAGAACAGGTACCCGCTGTCCCCGGAACCCCCGCCATCCAGAAGTGCCAGGGCCTGCCAGGCGGTGTCTGCGTCCAGCAGAAGCAGCGACGGCTGGCCCGGTTCGGTGATGGTCACGGGTTCCTGACGCGCGCTCTGCAGCACCTGGGCCCACCGCTGGGGAGCCTGCGCCGCAGAGATGGCGACAATCGGTTCGCCGTCTTGGCCGGTGTCCCGCGCCTGCGGTCGTTCGGCGCTGCGGGTCGGCTGAGCGCTCCGCGACGGAGCGGCCTGCTGAGGGGCCGGGGCATTACGCCGTTCGGTGCGAGGGCGGGCAGCCGCAAGCGCCGTCCGCGACGCCATGGTTTCGGTGAAGCCAGGTCCGGTTGGGACGGTGCGGCCGGTCTTGTACGCCTCAGCCGCCGCGCGCGCCCGCAGGTCCGCGGCCTCATTCATGTCGTGACCTGCGTGTCCCTTGACCCACTCAAAGCGAACGTTGCGCCCCTGCATGGCCCGGTCGATGCGTTCCATCAGCTCACGGTTCAGGACCGGTTTTCCGTCGGCCTTCTTCCAGCCGCGTTTCTTCCACCCCGGCATCCACTTGGTGACCGAGTTGATGACGTACTGGGAGTCGGCGAGGACGACGAGGGGTTCGTCTGCAAACCCGGCCTCAGCCGTATCCTCAAGGAGGCGGACCAACGCCATTAGTTCGCCGATGTTGTTGGTGGCCTTGGGGAAGCCACCCGCCGCCCAGGCATCCGGGGAGACCACCCAGGCCCATCCAGCAGGTCCAGGGTTACCCAGTGCAGAGCCGTCCACGGCAGCGGTAATCGTCATGGGCTCGATGATATCCGCCCCCTCCGACACCTCGGCTCCTCGGCTCGCGTGAGGTGCGGCGCGGATCTAATCTGGGTGAATGAGCAAAGACTATTCCGCACCTGCTAACCGTCGTTCCGGTAGTCAGGGACGCCCGCAACGCCGATTCGATGACAAGCCGAAGGTGGGAACCCAGTCTGAACTGCTCTCCCTGCTGCGAAACATCGACGGATCCTCCTACGGCGCCTACAAGCGGGCCATTGGGAAGTGGGATTTTGGTGCCTTCACCGTCCACCTCGACCGCGTCCAGTCCGACCCCTACGCGCCGCCCTCGTCCCTGCGGATCGTGGCGGATCCGCGCCGCATGGGTTTGCCCCCGGAGACCTTCGCGACGCCGGCGCAGCGGGTGGCGACCGGGGACTTCCTGATCCGTTCGTTCGGTGAGGCACTTCGGGACGGTGACGGCCCCAGTCCAATTTCGATCGTGAGGACGACCCAGCAGATCCTGGAGCGTTCTGCCGCCACGGTCAGTGAGAACGAGGTCGAACTGCGGATCCAGGTTCAGCTGCCCGCTCGAGGACGAACCATTCAGGGACGTCGTGCCGCACAGATTTTCGAGGTCGAACTGCCGGATGTGGTGCACCTCGTCCTCGACTTCTGGTCGCCGGAGGCTAAGGAGTACCACGAGGACCTGCTACGTCACGTTCATACCTATGAGGATCACCAGGCTTTGCAGCGCGCCCTGACCCAGAACAACTGGGTGGCCTTCATCAACGATGAGGCGATTTTGCCGCGTGAGTCCGGCATTTCCCAGCGTCCGATGCGGGAGGCCGTCCCGTTTGTGTCGCCGCAGGGTCTGCGCCGCTCCGTCACCCTGCCGCACGCGGGGCTCGTGCAGGGGATGGCGATTCCGCCAGGCATCACGGTCATTGTTGGCGGCGGCTACCACGGTAAGTCCACCGTCCTCTCGGCCATCCAACACGGCGTTTACGCCCATGTTCCCGGTGATGGTCGTGAGCTGGTGGCAGCGCTGCCGGAGGCCATGAAGATCCGGGCAGCTGACGGGCGGCCCATCACCGGGGTCGATGTTTCGCCCTTCATCAACCACCTTCCCACCGGGGGTGACACGCGGCGGTTCTCCACCAAGAATGCCTCCGGTTCCACCTCGCAGGCGGCATCGATTGTGGAGGCGCTCGGGGTGGCCTCTCCCCTGCTGCTCATCGATGAGGACACTTCCGCCACCAACCTGATGATCCGGGACGAACGGATGCGCGCGCTGGTAGCGACGGCCCAGGAGCCGATTACACCCCTGATTGACCGGATTGAGGGACTGGCGGGGGCGCGCTCTCTGGGCGATCCGGAGGGTATCTCGGACGAGGACGCTTCGGGTCATCCCCGCACCTCGATGATCCTGGTTATGGGTGGCTCGGGTGCCTACCTGGATGTTGCCGACCTCGTCCTGCAGATGGATGCCTACCGGTGCGAGGACGTCACCGCGAAGGCAGCTGAAGTCTGTGCTGAGCTGCCACGGCTGAGGACGGATCTACCCGGGTTCCCCGCCCTCACCGAGAGAGCCCCTCAGCCGAGTCGGGGCGGAGGCGACCGACCGAAGACCCGGTCCAACGGACTGGATGCCATCACGCTTGACCGCGAAACCATTGATGTCTCCGATGTTGAACAGATCGTTGATGCCGGGCAAACCGAGGCGATTGGCTGGGCGGTCCGCGGCATCCTCGAGAAGCTGGCAGATGGGAAGAAACCCCTGCCCGAGCTCTTGGGCGAACTGAACGAGATGGTGGACAGCAGCGGCCTCGACGCCCTCACCAAGTTTGGGGCCAGGCGTTTCCCACCCTTCCTTGCCCGACCACGGATGGTTGACGTGGCGGCTGCCCTCAACCGCTATAGGGCTCTGTCAATCAAGACTTTGACCACACAGATAGATGATTCTTTGAAGAAATCTGGCAAAGTCGACTAACCTCTATCCACACGAGAAAGACCTTAGGCCGTCGGGATAATGCGACGTGGCCTGCTCTAGGCCCTCTCCCCGCACATCTACCCGGAGGTTTCTGTGGACTTCTTTTTCATCTTTAGCTGGTTGGGCCCGATCCTGGTAGTCATCTCCCTGGCTGTTCCCAATGTCATGTGGTTCCGCGTCCTCAACCTGACGGGAAGCAGCATTGCTGCCATCACCTCTGCGATCGACAGCAACTGGCCGATGGTGTTTATGAACGGCACCATCGCCCTCATCAACATCTACTGGATCATCCGCCTGACGCGTAAGACCAAGGTTGAGGAGGAAGCTGTGGTGGCTGACGCAACCGTGAACGGGACTTCGGCCTAGTTTTCGCAATAGGGTTGGGGGTATGGAAAACACCGAGTTCACATTCGACCCCGCCCACCTTCCTGCCACACCTGAGGACGCTGCGCCGGCAGTCGGCATGCTCCTCAATGAGACGATTACCCGGCAGCTTCACCACCGGACCATTCGTGCCTTCACCGACCAGGCGGTTGGTGAGGACGTTGTGGCCACCCTGCTTGATGTTGCCCGCCACGGCGCCACCTCAAGCTTCTACCAGGCGGTCACGATCATTCGGGTCAAGGACCCTGCCATCCGCGACACCCTGTACCAGTCCTCTGGGCAGCCCTACGTCGGTGGAAACCTGGGTGAACTGTTCGTCTTCGTCGTTGACCTTTCGCGTGTGGCCCGTGTTCGCGAGGCCGCGGGTCTGAGCCTGGAGCCCATTGAACGCTCCGGCGCTTTCATCCAGGGTGTCAAGGACACCATGATTGCCGCCCAGAACATGGTGGTGGCGGCGGAGAGCCTGGGCCTGGGCACCTGCTACCTGGGCTCAATCGGTCGCGATCCGCGCTCAATCATCGAGGCGATGAAGCTGCCGAAGTTCACCTTCCCCCTGGTGGGAATGCTGATCGGGCACCCGAACCAGGCGCCCCAGATGAAGCCGCGTCTGCCCCGTTCCATCACGACCTCAGTCGACACCTACCCTGACTTTGAGGCCGCTGAGTACCTCGAGGCCCTGGCGCAGTACGACGAGACGATCCAGACCTACTATGACCTGCGAGAGAGCGGGAAGCGTCAGGACTCTTACACCAACCAGCTGCAGGTCAAGCCGGGCAAGGGACCTGCTGAACGAACCAATATGCTGCAGATCATCCGTGAACAGGGGATGTGCCAGGACTAGGCGCGGCGCCCGCGGTCACTTCGCAGTCGGGTCGGCGACAGCCACCTGGAACAGGTCCCACCCCACCGTCGCGTCATTGATGATGATCAGGTAGGGCCTGTCAGCCCGGAAAGTCACCTCGGGGGGCATGGGGGCCGAGGTCGCCTCAACCAGGACCTCGGTGACCGCGGCGGCGACAGTTCCCTCTTCGTTCATCTGGAACGCGGCCTGCTGAATCACCTCTGACACCTGAAGGTCCTCTCCCGGAGCAATGTACTCAAGGGCCGGCGGATTGGCGCTGAACACCGAGGTCAGACCCTGCTGCTCCAAGCTGTCACTGAGGGAGGTCGTGGTCTTGAGGTCCAGCTTCGGGATGGTCACGTTGACCATTGTCGAAGCCAGTTCCAGTTCCATGACAGCCAGGTCACCGGGGGTAACCGACTGGGGGTCCGTCCCCTCAGGGGGCAGGATGAAGCGAGCCACCATGTCCCCGCCACGGTAGGGCAGTTCCAACATGGACCAGTCCCCCAGCGTGGCGTAGCGGGCCTCAGAGATGCCGTTCATGAAGTCGGTGGTGATGGTTGAACCATCGGCCAGGTGGAATGTATCCGGGGCCGTGGCGCCCTCACTGAAGGGGGTGTTCCAGCTGGCGGCAAAGACAATTGCGTTCTGCAGGATGAGGCGCAGAGCGGGGTCCGGCTCCATTGCCGACTTCTCTACCAGTCCAGCCGTGTTCTCTTTCACCCAGGCGTCAAGCACGCTCTTGGCTTCCCCGGTGGCCAGGTCAAGTTGCAGCACCCCGGCGTCATACCAGTGCTGCAGGGCATCCAAATAGCCCTTTTCAACGGTGAACCCCTGGTTGATAACCACCTGGTTGGCCAGGTGCAGCTGGGGGCTGTCTGGCAGTTCCTTCGGGTCGATTTCAGAGACGGGCACCAGGTAGGGCTCAAAGGTTCCGGACAGCGCGTTGACGGCCCGATCCCGTTCCTCGCCCCCAGCCCCAATAAGAAGAGCCATCTCTTCCTCGGTCGTACCGGTGGCCGTGGCTCCCAGCATCGAGGTCGCGATTACGGCAGAGGCCGGTGACAACACCGTCGTCTTGCCCGCACCGTCGGCAAGGATGGCCAGCCCCAGTTCCCGGGTGCGCTTCACGACCGCCCCGGCCTCAGTGGCGTCCTCAACGGAAACCTGTTCGAACTGCACGTCAGACCTTTCAATGTCATCTGAGCCGGCACCCCCACCACTTTCTGAAGCCCCGCTTTGCGATCCACTTCCGGTCGAGCAGGCTGCCAGGGGCAGGCTGAGTGCAAGGGCTGCAACGGCAGCCAGGCCAGCGCGTCTTGTCATCGTCTTCATGCCCTGACCGTACCGATACCCTCCGACAAGCAAAAGGGCAGAAGCAAAGGCGCGGAACGATTGTTACCGTTCCGCGCCTTTGGCTAAGCGTCCTCGTCTAGAAGTCGCAGATCACAGCATGCAGGAGACGCAGCCTTCGATCTCAGTTCCCTCCAGAGCGCTCTGGCGAATACGCACGTAGTAGAGGCTCTTGATGCCCTTACGCCACGCGTAGATGTAGGACTTGTTCAGCTCACGGGTGGTGACTGTGTCCGGGTAGAACAGGGTCAGAGAAAGTCCCTGGTCCACGTGCTGGGTGGCAGCGGCGTAGACATCAATGATCTTCTCCGGGCCGATCTCGTAGGCATCCTGGTAGAAGTCAAGATTCTCGTTGGTCATGTAGGGCGCCGGGTAGTAGACGCGACCGATCTTGCCTTCCTTACGGATCTCTACCTTCGAGGTGATCGGGTGGATCGACGAGGTCGAGTGGTTGATGTACGAGATGGAGCCGGTCGGCGGAATAGCCTGCAGGTTCTGGTTGTACATGCCGTACTGGGCCACCGAATCAGCCAGTTCCTGCCAGTCGGCCTGGGTCGGAACATTAGCCGTCGACTTGGCGAACAGGGCCTTGACGACCTCTGACTTCGGCTGCCAGTCCTTTTCGGTGTACTTCTTGAAGAACTCACCGTTGGCGTACTTGGAACGCTCGAAACCATCGAAGGTCTCTCCGCGTTCCTTGGCGATCTTGTTCGAAGCCTTGATGGCCTCAAAGGCAACCGTCATGAAGTAGGCCGAAACGAACTCAAGCGAGTCCTCAGAGCCGTAGTAGATGCCCTCGCGTGCCAGGTAACCGTGCAGGTTCATGGCGCCAAGGCCAACGGCGTGCGAGCGTGCGTTGCCAGCTGCCACCGACGGAACCGACTCAATATCGGACAGGTCCGACACCGCAGTCAGCGAACGAATCGCGTACTCGATGGTTGAAGAGAAGTCCTCAGAGTCCATGGCCTTGGCGATGTTCAGCGAGCCGAGGTTGCAGGAGATGTCCTTACCAACGTGCTTGTAGGACAGGTCGGGGTGGTACTCCGAGGGCTCCGAAACCTGCAGGATCTCAGAGCAGAGGTTCGACATTGAGATGCGCCCGTCAATCGGGTTCTCACGGTTCGCGGTGTCCTCAAAGAGGATGTAGGGGTAGCCCGACTCAAACTGAATCTCAGACAGGGTCTGGAAGAAGCGACGTGCGCTGATCTTCTTCTTCTGAATCTGCGGGTTATCCACCATCTCGCGGTACTTCTCAGTCACCGAGATATCCGAGAACGGCTTGCCGTACACGCGCTCTACGTCGTACGGGCTGAAGAGGTACATGTCCTCATTGTTCTTGGCCAGGTGGAAGGTGATGTCCGGGATCACGACGCCCAGGGACAAGGTCTTGATCCGGATCTTCTCATCAGCATTCTCACGCTTGGTGTCCAGGAAGGACATGATGTCCGGGTGGTGCGCGTTCAGGTACACGGCACCGGCTCCCTGGCGGGCGCCCAGCTGGTTGGCGTAAGAGAAGGAGTCCTCTAGAAGCTTCATGACAGGAACCACGCCCGAAGACTGGTTCTGGATGCGCTTGATCGGCGCCCCGGCCTCACGAAGGTTCGTCAGCGAGAGAGCAACACCGCCGCCGCGCTTCGACAGCTGCAGCGAGCCGTTGATGGCGCGAGAGATCGACTCCATGTTGTCTTCGGTGCGAAGCAGGAAGCAGGACACCAGTTCACCGCGGGCCTTCTTGCCGGCGTTGAGGAAGGTGGGGGTGGCGGGCTGGAAGCGGCCCGACATCATCTCATCGACCAGGTGGCGTGCCATCTCAATGTCACCCTGTGCCAGGTAGAGGGCGACGACGCAGACACGGTCCTCAAACCGCTCCAGGTAGCGCTTCCCGTCGAAGGTCTTCAGGGTGTAAGAGGTGTAGTACTTGAACGCCCCCAGGAAAGTGGGGAAGCGGAACTTCCAGCCGTAGGCCTGCTGGAACAGCTTCTTGATGTCCTCAAACTTGTACTGCTCAAGAACCTCGCCCTCGTAGTAACCCTCTTCTACCAGGTAGTCCAGCTTCTCTTTGAGGTCGTGGAAGAAGACGGTGTTCTGGTTGACGTGGGTCAGGAAGTACTGGCGCGCAGCCTTCCTGTCGGCGTCAAACTGGATCTTGCCGTCCTTGTCGTACAGGTTCAGCTGCGCGTTCAGAGCGTGATAATCGAGCTCCGGTGGCAATGCCGTCTCAAGCCCCGTGTCGGTTAGATTGTCGACCAAAACTTCCTCAGTCCTTCTGTTACTCGTAAGACATCCTCACTAGTTCCGAGGAGCTCAAATCTGTAGAGGTGCGGGACCTCAACCTTCTTAGCGATGATGTCGCCCGCCTTGCAGTATGCAGTCCCAAAGTTTGTGTTTCCAGCTGAGATCACCCCGCGGCACAAACTACGGTTCTCCTCAATATTGAGGAACTTGATGACCTGCTTGGGGACTGCCCCCCTGGTATTCCCACCGCCGTAGGTGGGCACTACTAAAACGTACGGCTCATTTACCTTGATCGGCTCATCCCGAGGACGAAGTGGAATTCGCTGCGCTTGAAAAGGCAGCTTCTCTACGAACCTCTTGGTGTTCTCAGTTGCCGAAGAGAAGTAGACCAGCTGCGGTTCTGACACCGCTGCGCCTGTCACGTCCTCCACCTTCTTCCAACTACCGCAAAACGACCCCCGAGGAGGTGTCGCGGACTAACCCGCTACCTTCGCCAGTTCAGCCACGACCGCGTTGATTCGGTCGGGGCGGAAGCCACTCCAGTGGCTGTCACCGACGATGACGACCGGAGCCTGGTTGTAACCAAGTCCGACGATGTACTGCAGAGCTTCTGCGTCGACAGAGACGTCTACGGTTTCGTAGCTAACGCCGTGCTTATCGAGCGCGCGATAGGTCGCGTCACACTGCACGCAACGTGGCTTCGAATAAACGGTGATAGTCATCTTGAACTCCAAACTACAGCTCTGTCATTTACCGTAATCATACCGGTTTCACTTCGCCCAACACTACACCTTGTGGTGAGGTTGTCCATTCACCCCTATATGTCGTGTCTGACTTAAATTGTGTAAGGACGAGGACGAGCTGTGGATAGCGGTTGAACAACCCCGGGACCTACGGCCCGAAGACCGCGGAACCCCGGCAAAACCGCGACTAACAGCCTGTGCACAAGCCCCCTGTGGATTGCCCAAAATCTGTGGATAACATCCGTGTAGTTCACCTTTGAATCCGGCGTGTCGCAGTCACTAGCCCTAGGGATAGGGGTGCGATCAAGACACCATAGAAGGGGGTTCCGACATCTGGCGACGCATACTCCCGGGTCAGCACTCCACCACGTTGACGGCCAGACCGCCGATCGAGGTCTCTTTGTACTTGGCGTGCATATCCGCCCCGGTCTGCCGCATGGTCTCAATCGCCACGTCCAGCGAAACCTGGTGGCGTCCATCGCCGTACAGGGCCATCCGCGCACTCGAAATCGCCTTGACCGCCCCGATGGCATTGCGTTCGATGCAGGGAATCTGCACCAGTCCCCCCACCGGGTCGCAGGTGAGGCCGAGGGAGTGCTCCATGGCGATCTCCGCGGCGTTCTCCACCTGCTTCGGGCTGCCTCCCAACGCCTGTGCCAGGCCTGCGGCAGCCATTGCCGAGGCCGAACCGACCTCACCCTGACAGCCGACCTCGGCACCCGCAATCGAGGCGTTGGTCTTGATGATGGAACCGATGGCGGCCGAGACCAGCAGGAAGTCCCGCAGACTTCCGCGCAACTGCGGGTAGGCGAGCAGCAGCGCACCCAGATCCCACAGCTCAAACTTTCGCGCCAGTTCCTCAACCCCACCCGCAAGCGCCGCGGCCCGCGACAGCAGTAGGTATCCCATCACGGCCGGGATGATGCCGGCGGCCCCGTTCGTCGGTGCCGTGACCACGCGGTGTCCCGCGGCATTCTCCTCATTCACGGCCAGCGCGTAGAGCGTCACCCAGTCGAGCATGACCAGCGGGTCACCACTGCTCTGCTGTAGTTCGCCGAGGACGGTTTTGGCGCGACGGGGAACGTGCAGTCCCCCGGGAAGGACGCCCTCGTCCTCACACCCCGCGCGAATACAGGAGAACATTTCGGTGATGATCGAATCGAGGTAGCGGTCCACCACGTCGCGCTTGCGATGTTCCTCTTCATTCGCCCTCACCACCTGGGCGATCGACAGCCCCAGGGACTCACACTGCGCGAGCAGTTCCGCGCCAGAAGAAAAGGGGTAGAGACACTCAGCTATCTCGGCTGGTTCCCCGCCCTGGGAGATCAGGGTGGGCTCACCGTCCTCTTCCTCTTGAACGAGGACGAACCCACCCCCCACCGAGTAGTAGGTGTGGCTGAGGGTGATCTCAGAGTCGTCAAACTCGCCCTCGTCCTCCCAGATATCGAAGGTGAGGGCGTTGACGTGGAAGTCGTGGGTCACCGCCGGCTCAAAGCGCAGGTCCCGCTGCATCTCAAATGGAGCTTCCCGACCCCCGGAGAGGGGGATAACCCCGGTGCGGGAGATCTGGGGAACGATCCCGTCCAGCAGCTCGGTCCTGACCGTTTCCGGGGAGGCCCCGCCCAGCCCGAGCAAGACCGCGCGGTTGGTGCCGTGCCCGATGCCGGTGGCTGCCAGCGAGCCGAAGAGGCGCACCCGCAGTCGCGCCGGGGTGATAGCCCTTCTCTCGAGTAGCTCCGCGAAGTGGCGCCCCGCCCTCATCGGTCCCACCGTGTGGGATGAGGACGGCCCGATGCCGAGTGTGAACATGTCAAAAACACCCAGTTGGCTGGCCGCGTTCATAGTCTCCATCCACCTATTCTTACCGACCTTTCAACCTGTCGGCAGGGCACCTTATCCTTGGGGTATGAAGTCACAGAATGAAGAGGCCGTAGAGGTCGACCGGGGACTCAATGTTGAGTCGTTTAATCTCGACCACCGCAGGGTCAAGGCGCCCTATGTTCGCGTCGCTGACCGCAAGGTTCTGCCGGGTGGGGACGTCCTCATCAAGTACGACGTGCGTTTCACCCAGCCCAATGTGGCGCACCTGGAAATGGACGCCGTTCACTCCATTGAACACATGACGGCCCACCACATGCGCAACCACACCGACGCCCTGATCGACTTCTCCCCCATGGGCTGCCAAACCGGCTTCTATGCCCTGACCCTGGGACTTGAGTTTGACCAGTTCAGCGACATTCTTGAAGCCACTTTTAGGGACCTTCTTAAGGCCGATGCGGTTCCCGCAGCCAATGAAATCCAGTGCGGGTGGGGGGCCAACCATTCACTAGAGGGCGCCCGACGTGAGGTAGCGAAGTTTCTTGAGGCGCGGGATACCTGGCACATCGTTGAAGAAAGCGGTTCGAACAATGACTAACCTTCACCCCGTCATCATCGCCTGCGCCATGGAAGAAGAGGCGGAACCGTTCCTCACCGCTCTGACTGCGGATCCCACCATTCCCGTGCCGAAGTTACCCCAGGGCTTTCAGGGTCCGCTGACCTTCACTGCCGGACGGCTTGAGGACCACCCGGTGATCGTTGCGACCACCGGCATCGGCATGACGAACGCGGCACTGGCCGCCACGGTTGTTTCCACTGCCCTCACCCCCCGGGCCGTGGTCTTTGCCGGCACTACCGGTGGGCTGGGGCGCAACGTTCACCTGGG
>CAMFDH010000012.1 GCA_945949035.1 uncultured Actinomyces sp. | reverse complement strand
TTGCACTCCTCTGGGGATTAACACCCACCGGATCTTGGTGACGGGGGAGAGGATTACCCCGACACCGATCAAGGACGTCGATGCAGCCGGTGCGGTTCCGGATATCCCGGGGTTCCCGTGGTGGGCGGTGATCCTGCCCAGCGGTGTCTTGGTGGCTGGTCTGTATGTGTGGCGGTCGGGTTACCCGCCGAAGAAGGCGCGGGCCAAGGAGTAGTTTCGGTTGGTTGCGGCTAGGTTTCGGCCTAGCTTAGTGTCTAGTCAAAGTGGACTAGACCGGCCCTGGCCGCCGCAACAAGTACCTGCACGCGGTCACGTAGATGCCATTTAGAGATGATGCTGCCGAGGTGGGCTTTGATGGTGCCCTCCGATACCAGGAGGGTGTCTGCCATCTCCGCGTTCGACATGCCGCGGGCAAGGAGACTCAGGACCTCATTCTCCCGGCCGGTCAGTGGCGCTAGGTCTGAGGAGCTAGGTGTTCCAGTCGATGAGCTGCGGACGTGGCGGACCAGCATCGCAGCGATGCGCGGGGAGAGGGAACTGGTGCCGTCGTGGGCTTGGCGCAGGGCGGCAAGGATTTCGTCGGCGCTTGAATCCTTGAGCATGTAGCCGGTGGCTCCGGCGCTAAGCATCGGCAGCACAGTTTCACGGGTGTCGAGAGTGGTGACGGCAAGGACGCGGACGTCGGGGAAGCGCTCCGAGATTTGCTCAGTTGCTTCGATCCCACCCATTCCAGGCATCTGCACATCCATCATGACGATGTCGGGGTGGTGCTCCTCGATCTCTTTGAGGGCTTCTGCGCCATCGGAAGCTTCCCCAACCACGACGATTTCAGGGTCGCGGGAGACGAAGTGGGACAGTGCAACCCGCACCAGGGGATCATCGTCAGCTATGACTACCCGAATCTCATTCATGAAGACATTCTAATGCCCAGTTCATTAGACGTTTGGCCAATAAAACTCTAGCGAATTGTCCGATGTTCAACGTCGCATTCGACGGAAGAATAGACCTCAACAAGACAAATGGCCAATAGCCAAATCGAGGGGGTGCGACCAATGTACATCTGGCGACAGCTTGGAATCTTCTTCGGGTTCATCCGCTAATACTTCCACCAGACTCGGTCCTTCCTCGTCATACTGGAGCAATGGTGCACAAGCAGAAGGCGACAGGGCCCTCAGGTCGACAATGGTTTGACAAGACCGAATACCTCAGCCAGCCCGAACAGTTCGTTCTGTTCGGGCTGGTTGGCGTTCTTGTAGTCAGTGACATTTTGGTCATGGCTCTGAGTTCCAGTCCCAACATTCAAGCCGGAATCATCAGCATCTTGGTGACGGTAGCCCTAATCGGCTATATATGGTCTCCGCCAATCGCGACCGCCGTGTTGGGCGGTGTTGTCCTCATAGCCTTCGCAACAGGCAATGCCGTAGATACGGTGATCGCAGGTTCAGTTGCTGCACTCTTGGTGATGCGGCTGGGGTCGACACCCCTCATCCTTACCTACATTGGAGGTCTACTAGTTACCGGTGCGGCAATTTCATCCGGACTAGGGAGCCGCAACGGGGAAACGACCAGCGTGTCGGCACTACTGCTAGTTGCCGCCATATCGGGTCTTGTCGGGTTGGCGCTGCGGGTTGCGTACGCACGTGGTGAACGGCTAGAAGCGGCGCTTGAGGAACAGAAGGAACGTGAGCACGAAGCCGTCCTCGCCGAACGACGGTGGATCGCAGGGGAACTGCACGACAGCATCGCACACCACCTGACTGTGGTGACCCTTCACTCCCAGCTGCTCGATGATGAGCGGACGCGGGAGGAATCAGCCGATGTCATTCGGCTCTCGGCGCGCAAGGCTCTCAACGACTTGCGGTTCGTCATTGCGTTGGCCGATGAGATTACGGATACCGCGGGGATCTCTTCCGGTGACTTGGACTCCGCAATCGAGGAGGCGCGTGCGGAGCTGCACGCAACTGGTCGTAAGACCGTTCTAACCGGGGATCCTGGGAACCCGGTGATTCCCCGTGGGACTGAGATCATCTTCGCGCGGATCGTCCGCGAGTCCACAACGAACATTCTCAAGTACTCGGGGCCGGGGGACGTGGTGTTTGAGGTCGAGGTCGATGACCAGGTTGTGGAGATGACGATCTCCAACCCTCTGCCAGCCACGCCGCGCCGTGACCTGCCGTCAACGGGCACGGGCCTGAACCGAATGGCGCAGCGCGTCCTCGGTGTTGAAGGGGAGTTCAGTGCGGGCATTGTTGGTTCAGACTGGGTGGTGCGGGCGAGTCTGCCGATTGCGCCGTCGAAGAGCTAGGGTCCGCGGAATCTCGTTTATTGAGACAATCTGGTAGGTCACCCGTTGATGTCACCCGCGGTAAGAAATTAGGATCTTTGTGCAGGCGCGTGCTGGCCAAAGGTCATGATTCAACGTTCTCCTTTCGATCAATGTGAGATCCGTCTGAATAGGGATTAAGTCAGGGGTGAATTACCCACATCTAGGGACACCCCCAAAGAGCGGCATGGGAGTCTGTCGATTGACTTCGAACAGCTGTGTGCGCAGACAAGCCACAGGTGTCAGTTCATTGATGTAAAGGCTTGAGCCGAAATAGATGGAGTACCAGGTGCAAACCAATAAGACAAAAGGCCGCCATAGCGCCCCCAAGAAGAGGCGAAACCAAGTGTTTGCCGCGTTGCTCGCGGCGACAGCATTGATCGTCCCTACCGCACTCTCTGTACCAGCATTGGCGGTGAGCGCCCCCGATCTTGCCGTGAGCGATGAGCCCGTTCTGACTAGCGAGACCGATCTGAGCCAGAATGAGGCGCAGTCCGGTGATGTCGAAGAACTGCTAGAGAATGCCATCGAGGAGACACCCGCGAAGACCCCTGCAAAGGTCGAACAGCGTGCTGCGACCCCGGCGCCGTTGGCCGCCACGATCAACCCGCTTTCATGCGAGGCGATCTACGCCGTGTCCGCGTCAGGTCAGATTCAGGAAGTGGCGCTTCCTGGTGGAGCTGTCAAGAAAGTGGGCAACGAGCCTTCTAGCGTGTCCTCCTTCAACGGGCTCGCCATCGGAGCCGGAGGAAACGTTGCGTACGGGTATGAACGAAGCTCGAACGGCAACAACAACGTTGGGGCCGTGCAGATTTACAAGTACGATCCTGCTGCCGGCAACTGGACGTCTCAAGGAGGGAAGTACTCACCTGGCCAGGGTGCGCAGTTCGTTGCGGGAGCTGTTGACCTCAAGACGGGCGACTACTTCTTCGGTGGGTATGCCTCAAACGCTTTTCATATCTACAGGCACAATGTCACCACCAATGCGAACAGTTACGTGGGTTACATTACGGCCACCACGGTCTCAGGAAGCAATGCAACCAATAATGGCGACATGGCATTCGACGTTGACGGCAACCTCTTCATCGTCCATGGCAACGGGCCGACCGTTCGCGGATACACCGTCACAGCTGCGAGCCTGCAGAGTGCAATCAATGACCCCGGCAAGAAGATCAGCCGATCTGAGAATGGAAGTGCCAACTCGGGGATGTCCAACATCAATGGTGCTGCCTACGGCAATGATGGAAAGGTCTACCTAGGTGACGCCGCCAACATCTACGGCTTCACAATGCCTGGTTGGGACAAGGCTTCCGCCAAGCTCAACAATTCCAACATTGATAGCACCGACCTGGCTTCCTGCTCCAACCCGCCAACCCTGACGATTCAGAAGAACATCGTGGATCGAGCTTCATCCGGCGATCAGTTCAAGTTGTCATTGAGCAACGCAGGCAAGGAAGTTGCTAGCGCAGTCACCACAGGTTCCGCCAACGGGCTCCAGACCGAGCAGATCGGACCAGAGCCCGTCACTCGCGGACAAAAGCTAACATTCAGTGAAGCACTGGTTGGTGGCAACATTGCCGACGGCTACACCTCTAGCTGGGTCTGCAAAGTCGGGAACACCGTCGTGTCGCAGAGTGGGGATGGCAACGGCACGTCTGGATCCATCACCATCCCGCAGTCCTCTGCTGCAACGGTTTGTACCTTCACCAATACACCAAAAGCGGGTTCATGGGAGCTAACCAAGTCCTCTAACCCTGCGAGTGGTTCGACTGTAAAGCCGGGCCAGGACATCACGTACACCGTTACGGCGGAAAACACGTCGAACGTTGATGTGAAGGACGTTGTTGTCAATGACGACCTCACCGAGGTTCTGAAGTACGCGGTTCTCGATTCTGGCTCAATCGTGGCAGGGCAAGGAACAGCGAGCGTTACCGGCGACCAACTGACGTGGAACGTTGGCACGCTGACTGCCAAGACAACCACGACGCTGAAGTACACGGTCACGGTCAAGGACAGTGCCGTGGGCGTGACACTGAAGAATGTTGTCACCGTTCCTGACACAGTCACGCCTCCTACAGACTGTGAAGTAGACGACCCCAACTGCCGTGAGACCACCCATGAGACGGGTGCTCCGACTATCGAAAAGACCGGCATGAGTGCTGAGAAGCGTGCCGGACCAGGTCTGGTCTACGACCTCGTTTACAAGATTGAGGTCAGCAACCCAACCGAGGCCGCACTTGACTACACGCTGACTGACACACCTCCGGATCTGCCAGAAGGTGTTTCACAGGTGGGTGATTGGACAGTTGAGGCCGGGAATCCCGCGGGAAACATATCCCAGGGGACCAAGGGCGACAACGATCCATGGCAGATTGCCACGGGAACACTGACTCCAGACGCAACGCACACGTACCTGATCAAGGCTGTTGTGGAAGTTGACCGCACCGTTGCTATTGGCAATGAGGTTTGTGAGGACACGGGTAAGACCGGCCTCGTCCTAATCAATGGTGCGACCATCAGGACTGGCAGCTTCGAAGCCTCCGATGATGGTTGTGTTGCGATCGAGATGACCCAGTTGAACATGGAGAAGTCTGTCGCTAGCACCACGGCTGAAGACGATGGGACGTGGACAATCGTTTACAACGTTGTCGTTTCCATGCCTAACACGGGAACTGAAGATGACCCACACTATGGTCGCACCACGTATGACCTGAGTGATGAGTTGAAGTTCGGTGCAGGCATCACGGTCAACAACGCTTCTTGGGTACTGACGGGGAACAACCCTGACCAGGTATCGTCACAGAATCCCCAGAACGGCAGCTTCAACTTGGGGACCTCATCGGCTCAAATGGCTGATGATCGCCCCATCGGTGGTTCGAAGGATGCCGACCCGAAGAACACGTACGAGCACACGTACACGGTAACTGTGAATGCTTCGGTGGACGAGGGTGCATGGGGCAGTGATGCATTGAAGTGCTCCGCACCGGGAACACAGAATGCAGGGGGCTTCCTTAACGTTGCAACCCTGGACTACTCCGGGGGCCACGTTGTTGACGATGCCTGCTCGACGCCGGCAATCCCCTCCGTTGAGAAGACCGGACGGTCCGCAACGCTTGGCGATGATGGCACAACCTGGACGCTTACCTATGACGTGACCGTGTCGAATCCATCAGACTCCGAACTGCCTTTCACCCTCACTGATACTCCTGATCCGATGCCTACTGGTGTTGAGCGCTTGAGTGACTGGGTGGCAACAGCACCAGAAGGCACACCGCTTGATGGTGACAGGTTTAACGGGACTGGTGCCTGGACACTCGTCGACGGGGCACGTATTCCCGCAGGAACTGACTACACCTACACGGTTTCAACAACCGTCAAGGTAACAACCGCTGTCGACGACAGCGCAGTTGCGGACTGTGCGGACACCGAGGTACACGGGATTGTGTTCCCCAACCTGGCAGAGGTAACGTCCGGCAAACACAACGATAAGGACACGGGTTGCGTGGCAATTCCCGTGGGCGACCTCGACCTGGACAAGACTTGGAAGTCCTCAAGTCAGCGCGTTGATGGAACATGGGACGTCACCTATGACGTGACTGTGGCCAACAACAGCGAGTTTGCACAGACCTACGACCTGACCGACGGAATCAAGTTCGATCAGTCGCAGATCAAGGTTGTGGGTGGCCAGTGGACCGGTCGTAATGGGGCCGCAAGTGGAACAATCGCTGGCGGTGCTACTTCGGTGACACTAGCGACTTCCCAGGCTCTTCCTGCCGGGCAGACCGACACCTACACGGTGACGGTCAACGCCAGCGTTGAACCGGGTGCCTGGACCGCTGACACCCAGCCCACCAAGTGTGAAGCACAGGGGGGACCGGCAAACGGTGGCTTCTTTAACACGGCTCACCTAGAGTGGGTTGGCGGAAGCGATGACGCGGAAGACTGCGCATCACCGCAGCGACCTGGCATCGACAAGCAGTTCCTCTTCGCGCAGCCACATGCCGACGACCCCAACGTTTGGTCGGTTGGCTACTCGGTATTCGTCCTCGGAAGCCCCACTGCTTCCTTCTACGTGGACGTTTACGATGAGCCAGGCTTCCCAACCGGTGTGGAACTGGTAGAGGGCAACTGGTTCTCTCCCTACCCCAACGAGGGTGGCATTGACATCACCGAAGGTACCGTTGCCGTTGATGGTGACGATGCCTGGTTGATTGAGCGCGGAGTGGAAGTTCCGCGCGGCGGAATGGTGCGCTACCAGGTGACCTGGGACGTGCGGATTCCCGCAAGCATTCCTGCTGACCTCGCCGAGTGTGAGGCTTCGGGTGCGGGACACGGATTCTTCAACGAGGCTCGTCTGGTCAACGGTGGAACCACCCAGACAGATGATGCCTGTGGAGAGATCACCCCGGCGGTGAACCCATCGGTTGAGAAGAACGCCCTCAGCACCGTCCAGAATGATGACGGGACCTGGGGTATTGAGTACGAGGTCGTTGTTACCCTGCCGACCAAGGGTCTGAACCCCAGCGGTCTGTCGGCCAAGTATGACCTGACAGACACACTGGACTACGGCGATGGTCTGACACCTGTCTCAGCCACATGGCAGCAGGTTCAGCCAGAGCCTGCGGGCAGCGTCTCGGACTTCAACTCAAGTAACTGGAACGCCCAACTCGCGTCCGGGAAGATCATCACAACCGAAGATCCACAGCATGTTTACAAGGTTTCCGTAGTTGCGAACGCTAAGTCTTCAGCGTTCGAGGGCGGGACGAATGTATGTGTTGCGGGCGAGGAAGGGGCAGAGAAGTCCGGTTTCTTGAACCGGGCGGTCCTGACGTCCAACTCGACCGAAACAGAGGTGAATGCTTGTTCAGAGCCTGCCGCGCCATCCGCGACTAAGGTTGGTCAGGACCCGATTCAGAACGCCGACGGAACCTTCACTGTTAGCTACGACATCACGGTTCGTAACGACAATGACATCGATGTTGTCTACGAACTGACAGATACGCCTGATGCGTTCCCAACAGGGGTATCACTGGTCGAAGGCACCACCTGGACTGCTGTGGCTGTTGCGCCGACTGAGGATGCGCGTGTTGTAGCGCCCTCGAAGCCGGCTGAAGGAGACTGGGTCTTCGCTGCAGGTCGTCTTGCCCCCGGAGCCTCCGACAAGTTCACGGTCACCGCGAAAATTGCCGTGGATCCTGCCAAGGTAGAGAGCGTTCCGCTACCTGAAGAGTGCGAGGCCGGAGGGTACGGCATTCCGCTTGGTAACCAGCTGGGGATGGTTTCCGGTGAAGTTGAGGTCAACGATGCAGGTTGTGTCAGGGTTCCTGAAGCACCAACTTGGGAGCTGGAGAAGTCTTCGGTTGCCAAGTCAGGCTCAGAAGTGAAGCCAGGCGAGATCGTCACCTACACGCTGAAGGTAACGAACACCGGGGAAGTTAACCTGTTTGACGCACTGGTTGAGGACAACCTTACGGATGTGCTCAAGCACGCCACCCTTGTGAAGGACAGCCTGAATGATGAGCTGGCTCTTTCCGAGGACGGCAAGACGCTGACGTGGAGTGTCCCAGAGGTTCCAACCGGTGAATCTGTGACCGTCTCCTACAAGGTGAAGGTCAACGCAGACGCGAAGAACGTCAAGTTCAAGAACGTTGCTACACCTGCGTCACCACTTGGTGAGTGTGTTGCAGACAAGTGCACCACGAACCACACGGTTCCTGGTTCCGGTGGGAAGCTGCCGGTTACAGGGGCAAACGTCGGCCTCGTTCTTGGTGGCGCACTGCTACTTCTGGGAGGTGGCTACGTTGCTCTACGTGCCAGCAAGACCAGAGGACGCGGACGGCACCTCAGCGCATAGGCAAGTGGTGACGCCAAGGTGATGGCGTCACCATGAGGGAAAGGACCCCCGGGGCGTGAAAACCCTGGGGGTCCTTCGCGCGCGTTGAAAGGAGGGCTGAACGCGGTAGAGTGCTTGGAGCCAAGAAGTGCTTAGTGGCAGAGAAATGCGGAGTTGCAAATTGGGTCCAAACGGTCTTCGGGAGAGCCCCCGCAGCGAAACAGCGCCTGCACGCCCTTTGCTGAATGGGAAGCTTGTTGAGCGGCGGCAGTTGGTCGAGCGCCTTGGCACTCCCGGGGTGGATCTTGCCCCGCTGACAGTCCTCTCCGCCCCTGCAGGCTACGGGAAAACCGAGCTGCTGCGCCAGTGGACCGAGTCTCTGCCTGCGGATTTCCCTTTGCTGCACCTCAGTGCAGCAAACCTAGAAGAACCGCTTGCACTCTGGAAGCAGGTCGCCGACTTCAGCTACAAGTTGCAGGGATCACCCAAGGTTAGCGGTAGTGTTGAGGCAGCGCGGGAACGCGGCTTGCAGTGGGTTGAGGAACTTGCCGAACCCGTCGTAGTCGTCGTGGATGACTACGAGCAAATTACCAACCCGGACCTTGACGACCGCCTTCTACGTGTTTTCATGAGTAGCGAGCATATCTACCTTGTTATGTCCGGGCGCCGCTTCGCCTCTTTCGACACCCCACTTGTTACGTCGCAGGTCGACAGCAGGGTGCTTTTCGCGCGGGATCTGGCCTTCACTCCGGAGGAAGTTGCCGCTCTTCCCGGCTACTCGGAGCTGTCTGCGGCCGGCGAAGCGCTTGAACGGATCGCTGCGATTGGTGGGTGGCCCCTCGCCACCGCGGCGATTCTGCAGGGGGCGTGCGAAGGTGCAGAGGATCTTGGGGCAGCACTGTTCCTAGAACGCATCGATGCCGCATCACTCACGGAGGAAGCCTCCCGGGTTTTCGCAACAATCGCTGCGGTGGGGGGCACCTCCGCCCTCGTCCTGCTCGAGGCGACGGGACTACGCCCAGCGCAGTTGCAGCAGTGCTTGGCTGAGCTAAGTTCGCGGGGTTTGGTTGAGAGACGTTGGGTGCGCGGGGGTGGAATTTATGTGCCCCACCGCGGCTTGAAACACACGTTGACCTGGTTTCAAGAGGTGTTTCTGGATGACGAAGACGTTGCGCGGATCTGGCTTCTGCACGCCCGCGACCTCGCCGAACACGACCCAACCGACGCCCTCGTCCTGTTACTAGAAAACGGAGAGTTGGGGGAGGCCGAGATCTTGGCGATCCGCTTTTTCTCCCGCATCACCAGTGCTCCCGGTCCCATTGTGCAGTTACTGGCGCAGAGCCCACAGGATGCCCTAGCGGGGTTCCCGACACTTCTGGCGCTGCTGATGCTGCTTCAACTCAACGACGCCTCCGTCCCCATTGATCGGGTGCGCTCGATCGCATCGCGAGTCACGGACGCTGTCTACGCAGCAAATGGCGCAAGAATGAGTGATGCGGATGCCGTCCACCTCACCTACCTTGTGGCAGCAGAGCGGATCTTAGGTCACTGGGACAAAGCATCTGCCCTAGCGGAGCAGTTGGAACTGCGCCTCTCACAACACCGCCACAGGACCTACTGGGGGACGGCCTCGGAGCTGCCGCTAATGTATGCGGTTGCGAGCCTAACCGGTATTCTCGGCGGGGACTATGAGTTAGCGGAACGGACCTCAAGTCGGTCCCTGCGGATAGCGACGGACGAGGCCGTCCCGGCAGCTCAGGTTGCCTCCCTGGAGCGGCTGGCACTACTCCACGCCATGCAGGTGAATCCAGAAGAGGCGGCCTCATACCTGAGCCGGGCAGATGCCATCAGGGTATCGGTTGAGGTGAACACCGCAGAGGTTGACCGAATTAACGGCACGATTGCGCGAGCCATGGTCACCCTCTTCGGGGGGAAGACCCAGGAAGCCGCGCAATTGCTGGGTTCGATAGAGTACCTTCTGCCGCGGATGGAACAGTGGGCACTCTTCGCCGTCATTGAGTCTTGGGTCATCCGCACAAGCCAGGGGAGTCGCCCCGCACTTGAGAGGCTGCGCTGGCGGCTGCAGGAACGTTCTGATCCTCGACTGCCCGGTTACGCCGAAGGGCTGCTGGCCGCCACAATGGCGAACCTGGCAATGCATGATTCCAACTTGCGGGCCGCGCAGGCAGTGCTTGAGGTTCCACTTGAGCAGACCCGTGACGTCATCCTGGCGAAGGGGCGCCTGGCATTCCACCAGGGACAGCCGCTGGAAGCCATCCGCATAACAGAACAACTGCTGGAGGCCGGATCGACGGGGCTGCACGCACAAAGTGCGATGCTGCTGGGGGCCGCCGCATTCTTTACCGCGGGTGACCAGGGGACGGCACTCTCCCTGCTACACGGCGTTGACCTGCGTGCAGGGCGGGGCCAAGTGCAGATGATCCTGCCGACCATTCCTTTCGGGGTGCTGCGGGAGTTGGCCGAGGCCGCTCACCACAAGGGAGACTCGCGTCTGCTTGAGCTCATTGAAGCAGTGCCTGCTCGCTACCGTTCGAGGACGGTTGAGCCCCTCAGCGCCCGTGAACGGGCAATCGTTCAGGCTGTTGGGAAAGCGAGCACAATCAACAAGGCGGCAGCGGAGTTGTCCCTTTCTCCCAATACCGTAAAGGCACACTTGCGGCAGATTTACCCCAAGCTGGATGTGACAAGCAAGGCGGACATGCTCAGCGTTGCCCGCGGTTTGGGTATCGTTTAGGGGATAAATTGTGGGGTGAGAGCGTAGCATTGACTCTCTATGATTCCTGCCGTTCGTGTAAAGGTGCTTCCGCGCCCTGCCCTTGAGCAGAGGCTGCGGGGTATGACTGTCCCCGGAATGGTCTTGACTGTTCAAGCGCCGGCGGGCTACGGCAAGACAACGTTGCTCAGCCAGTGGGCCCGCGCCAAGCTGGAGCGCGGAGAGACGGTGCAGTGGATTTCCCTGGCCGATCACGACATTCGCAACCTGCCGCGCGTGGTGGCAGCACTTCTGGAGGGCAGTGATGGCGCCACCGTCATCATCGACGACTGTAACAATCGTCTGGCCGAGGTGGCAGTCAAAGAGCTGGTTGCCGAGCGTGGCGCGCACACGATCGTGGTGTCGGGTCGATGCGGACTGGATGAACTGGCCTCCGACCTCGCCATCACCGCGGCCGACCTCCGTCTTGAGTCAGACGAGGTCGCCGATTTAGCCGATCTTCTGGATGTTGGGGCCTACCAGAGTCTCACCCCGCTGCTGGAGTCGTTGTCGGGGTGGCCGCTAGGGACTCGCGTGGCACTCAGCGCTCATCGCAGCGGTGCGGACGCCGGTGAAGTGCTCGACGAGTTGGCTGCGACAATCTACCACAATCTTCCCGGTGACCTGACAAAAAAGGCTCTCTTTGCCGCTGCGTCCCTTGATGTGGTGCGTCCCGAGTTGCTCGGGGACGCCCTCGGCATCAGTTCCAGCGACGCAGAGACGACCTTGAAACGGCTGCAGGCCGAGGGCGTTGTGGAAGTGGTGACTTCCAACGTGACAGTTGGGGGCGACAAGGACGAAGCGCATCCCCATTACGCGGTGAGGGAGGGCCTGCGGGCCGGCTTGCTGTACCAGGGATCTCACCATTGGGAGGCGCGGGAGTTGCGTGAACTCCAGTGCAGTCACGCCCTCACCCTCGGCAATGAATCACCGCCACGGGCCGTTGCCGACCTGATTGCCCTGGGAGCCTTCACGGATGCACAGGATGTGGCGCATGTGCATTTCCAGGAGACCCTCGATGGTGGGGAGACAACGCTTGAGGCGGTGCGTAACCTCTCTTTGGAACAGTTGGAAGAACATCCCACCCTGCTGTTGGTCAGGCTGGTGCTGGAACGGCCGCTGCCGTCGACGCCCGCCTCACTGGTGGAGGACCTGGCCGGTCGCCTCCACAGGGTGCTGACGGAACAGGCAACCTCACCCGACCTGCAAGTTGCTGTACCCTCTGCCGCATCGAAAATCGCCGTGGAGCGAATGCTTGGCATGTGGGACGCTGCCCTGGGCAGCTCCGTGGCTCTAATGGAGCAGATGGGTGATAAGAGACTGCGCCCCGGCGTCCTCGCCAACCCCAAAGCCCCGATCCTCTACGCTGTCATCTCACTGACCGGGGTGCTGGTAGGGGACCTAAACGTCGGGCTAGAGGCGGCGCGGTGGGGACTGGAGATCGCCCTCGAACAGGGAAACGTCCTCGAACAGGTGCACGCACTTTCGTTGGCGGCACTGGCGCACAGTCTGCAGGGAGAGGGAGACGCTGCAGCCGCCGCGTTGGAGAGGGCCGACGCGCTTGCGGCCAACGCGGAGTTCGTAGCTCCAGAGTTTTCGTGGACAGACGGAGACATCGCACGGGTGTTTACGGCGTACCAGAAGGGTGATTGCGCTCCGGCCACAGGTGCGCTGGAACGGCTGATCCCCGCGATGGACCGAATGGAACAGTGGCCCATGGTCGTCATGGCTGAGAGCCTGGTCACGGAGCGATTGCGTGGCAGTGGGAACGCCCTCGTGCAAATGCACAGTCGGATGCGGCAGGCAGCGGTGGGGCGCGTGCTTTCTCCCTACTGGCAACTGAAGTTGGGGTGGCGTCTGGCCGATCTGGCGACGACGACGGGAAGGTACAAGGACGCGGCGAGGCAGATCGCCTCGCTGTCAAACCTTCCCGGCTCGCAGGAATCAACGGGTCTGCGCCAGTCGAGGGCTCGGCTCGCGTTGTTTCAAGGTCAGTACGGGGACGCGGCACGGATCGTAGCGGCGATGCCTGCCGGGATTTCGGTGCGCTCTCGCCAGGAATGTGACCTGATCGGGGCGCTGTCTGAACACGGGATGGGGAACCGCGAGGCAGCGGCGCAGACACTGCAGGGACTGCAGGCTTCACTGACGCCGGTCGCCCTCGATGCCCTGGTGGGGACGGTGCCCTACGAGATGTTTGCGGAAGTTGCCGACGACCTTGGGATGGGTGGGTTGGTCGAAGCGCTCCAGGCCACGCGTGTTGAGGGGCGCGCGCATCAGTACGGGGCCCTCAGCAAAGCGGAGATTGAGGTGTTGCAGGCGCTGACCAAGAATAAGACCATGGTTGAAACCGCCAGTGACCTGTACCTTTCTCCCAACACGTTGAAGAGTCACTGCCGGAGCATCTACGCGAAGCTGCGAGCCCCATCGCGGGGTGAGGCGTTGACGACGGCGCACATGCTGGGACTGCTCACCTGATCTGTTTTGTTCGGGTGGGGGATTGCGGCCCAGCGGGTAGGCGTGGGACCTTGGGCTTGATCTCACACATAAGACGGGTGGGTCCACTGAAGTGCTCGAGCCGGTAGTGCCCGAGGGGCTCGTGGCAGACGAGGGCGATGGCCTTGAGCAAGTGGGCCTGATGGCGGCCTCGGCCACAACCACGACGGTTCCAGGCGATGTCGCCCTCGGCATCATCAACCAGGAACGCAAGAAGGCGGGGCTCAGCCCACTCCTCAACGTACAGCCCATGTACGACGCGGCGCTGACGTGGTCGACCTACATGAACAAGGTGAACAAGTTCGTCCATATGTATGAGGTCTACGACTACAGGTACCAGGCATCATTTGCGAAGAACGCTGGATGGCAATTGGGTGGTGACCTGATCGGCATAGGTTTTTCAACCGAGCAGCAGGTGGCGAACGCGTGGTTGAACTCAACCAAGCACCGCGAGTGGTTGATGGACAAGCACGGGCAAATGGGCGCGGCGGGCGTGGCGAAGGTTGGAAGTTACTGGACGCTCTATGTTGCGGGCAACCCCTCCAAGACAGGTAACGTCGACAGGACGCCGACCGGGGGATCTACTGTGCCCGCCCAACCTGCGTTGACGCTGTCGGTTAGCATTGCGGGCAAAGCGGCGTCGGGTTCCACGCTCACCATGACAACAGCAGTCGCGGGAGCGGGTAGCCAGGGCGTAACCGAGTCGTACTCTTGGGCGGTCGCAGGGAAGACCATCCAGTCTGGCAAGACATTGCAACTAACGAACGCCCAAGCAGGCAAGGCTGTGGATGCTACCTACACGGTGAAAGACTTGGCCACTCAGAAGTCGTTTACCAAGACAGCTCGGGTCAATGTGGCGGAGATTTCCGTCCAGCGCGTCTCCGGTGACTGCCGATACTCCACCAGTTGTGCGGTCAATAAGGCGCTGTCGTGCAGTGCCAAGCCGGTGTTCATCGCGACTGGAGCGTCCTTCCCGGATGCGCTCTCGGCGGCGCCCCCGGCGGGTGACCCCACGCAACGCCTGGTGCTGTCGAACAGGGCGTGCATTCCTGGCTCAGTGGTGTCGAAGCAGATCAAGACCGCGGATTCGAAGGTGGCCCAAGTCAACCTGGTGGGCGGGACCGGCGCGCTGAGCAGCTCGGTTGCGAGCCTGACGGAGTGTAAGTAGGGGTATCTTGCGGGATGGCGGCGGGCCCGCCGCAAGTTTGACGTTGGGGCCCGTCAGCGGATTTCCGCGGA
>CAMFDH010000011.1 GCA_945949035.1 uncultured Actinomyces sp. | reverse complement strand
GGTCGCTGCTGGCACCCGATATCTCCAGGTTTGTGCAGGCCTCAAAGATGCGTAGGGACCGGTTGAGATGAGAGTGCTCTGTCACCACGACCACGGAGTCCCAGCCGTTTGCTCTTGCCAGTTCATCGACGGCGATGGCTTCCCCCTCGGTTGTCATCGGATCGGGCGTAAAGCACCAGGTGAGGTAGTTTCCCTGCTGGGTCGTGTACTCTGCGTCGCACTGCTCGACCCACGCTCCACTCGCTGTGGCGCCTGTCGGAATGGTGTCGACACCGTCGACCTCGTCGGGGGTGAGAACCGGCAACCGGCCGTCCTCGATACGGGAGGCCATCCGGTCTGAGATAGAAATGACCAGGTTGTCAGAGACCCCGGCATCAGCCAGCTGGCGTCCCTCCGCCAGGCGGTCATTGCCATAGGCGAGGACGACGATGGCGTCAGCACTGTCAACCTGGCGCTGCGGAGGATTCCAGATCCACTGCAGGGCGATTCCCAACATCACCACCATGACCGCTGCCAACAGAGCAAGTACGCCGATAAGGATGCCAAGGAGCCTGCGGCTGTGTCGCGGAGACTTCTCAGGCACTTCTTCCATAACCCCAGATTATCGCGGTCTCATCTGGTTTAGTCAGCGACCCCGGCCTAGTCAGTGACTTCGAAGATGCCGTGTGCGCCACGTTCAGCCAAAGACATGATGTGGTTGACGAAGGTGTAGGTGCCGGCCTCAACCGGAACGAACTCGACGAAGCCGCCCTGGGCTGCCAGGAGGGGCAAAACCTGGGCTCCGGTGGCACCCTTGGTGATGCCGTCGGTGGACTGGTCATGGTAGACCGAATAGCCGCCCTCGGACCACACCGTGTCGAACTGGGTACCAACAATGTGGAAGGACAGCGCAGAGTTCGGACCCACGTCCAGCAGCCACACCCGCACCCGATCGTTGACGCGGGCAGTTAGAGGATGGGCATCGTACTGGAAGGGACGTCCGTTGAACGCCGTCAGTTCGGGGACGAGGTCGCCATCCGCAAAGTTCTCGTCCAGGTAAATATCAGACTGGATGAGGACGTACTGCTCATCCACAGGCTCCAACCCATCGGGCTCGATGATGACGGCCCCGAACATGCCCTGCTGGATGTGGGTCGCCATCGGCATAGTCGAGCAGTGGTACATCCAGATGCCCGAGCGCGGAGCGGTGAACTCATAGACCAGGGACTCCCCTGGTTCGATCGTCCTCATCGGCTCATTGGGGGCGACAATGCCGGCGTGAAAGTCGATGGAGTGACCCATCGTCCCCCTGTTAACCAGCGTGATCTTGAAGGTGTCTCCGACGCGCCCGTGCAGGGTGGGTCCCGGGGCGGTCCCGTTGTAGGTCCACACCGCCCTCACCACGCCGGCGGCCAGGTCCTGCTCGTCCTCGGTGACCTCAAATGTGTACTCGTGGTGGGACTCTTCGCCCAGCTCCGGCAGACGTGCCGGGTAGGGATCGACGGTGGCGGCCTGGGCGATGAGCTGGTCCATGGTGGGGACAGTGGTGTCCGACGAGGTCGAACCCATGTTCATGCTGTGACCCGGCGTAACGTGGTCGGTTCCGTCCCCGGCCTGAGCATCAGTCGAACCGCCGATTGCGACAACCTCGAGAACCATCCCCATCTGGCGGTGGCCCGGAAGGGTGCACCAGCCCTGCATGCTCTCGGTGATGACGCCGACCTCAACGGTTGCCGAAGCCCCCGGGGCGATTGGCTCGATGAGGGCGCCGTTCGCAAACATCAGGTCGTGACGCTGGTCCCCGGTGTTGGTCAAGGTGACGACCAGGGTGTTGCCAAGTGGAACCTCAATGATGCCGGGCACAAAGGACATTCCTTCGACCGTCACCTCGACCTCGGTGACCTCTCCCGTCGGGGTCACCGCAGCCGGCTGGGTGGTTCCCTGGGTCCCGGTATCGGTAACGCCGGAGTCAGCGAGGGAGGGAAACACCATCAGTGCCGCCAGAGCCAGGGTCAGGACCACCACCACGGCAGCCACGGCCGAGGAGGCGCGCCGGTTAGTTTCTGCAATGGTCATGGTCAGGAGTCTCCTAGTTTGAGTTGTTTGGTACCCGGGGGCGCCTGGACCCCGATGAACTGGTCTGAGTTGGCCGCGGCGGCACGCTTGGCCCCTGCCTGTTTGATGCCCACCATGGTGAACATGATGAGGTCGAGGAGGAACGACGCGGCCGTGAGCAGCCAGAAGATCGGGGCGGCAACCCCTGCCAGCTGTGCCAGCACCAGGGCGGCATTGCGCAGGACCAGGCGGAAGGGGCCCAGCTGCTCGAGGACGGCGATGCCGACCCTTACCGCGGCTGGTCCGCCACCGATGATCACCGGCATCAGATAGGTGAGGGCGCCGACCAGAATCTGCAGGACTCCCCCGACTCCGATCATCACGATGAGCGTGGGGGCATAGGCGCGGAAGTCCACCGGAGTCTGTGAGAGAAACAGGGTTACGGTGAGGACGAGCAGACCTGAGATGGCCCACGCACCGCCGGCAAGCGCCGACCAGGTGGCGTAACCAGCCGGGGCCTTACGCAGGGCTTCTGAGAGCAGAGGGGCACCGATCCCCCAGGTGATTCCCGCCGTGAAAATACCGACTCCGAGTGCAACCAGGGGCATGAGGCCGAAGGTGGCGGAGGCAATGGCAATCACTAGACCGAGCAGGAGCAGCGGCAGGACGCGGGTGGAGCGGGCAACGGCGCCCTCGGCAATCCGTGTCCGCAGCATCGTCGGCCACAGCGTCACCAGAGTCCCGACAATGGTCAACCCCAGCCACCCGAGGGTGTTGGTCAGGGAGTGCGCCAGGGTCAGTGCCTCCCGGTTTTCCACCACCCAGGTTGGGGCCTCGATCTGGAACATGGCCGAGGCAATGAAACCGCCGTAGATGACCCCGATGACCAGGAAGGCAGAGGCCGCCAGGTAGTAGCGGATGACGACGGCGAAGCGGGAACCGAGCTTCGCCCTCGTCGCCATCAGCAGGGCGAGGCCGTGCCAGGTAATGACCAGTCCGATGGCTGCAGCCCCGACGATGGTGACCACCAGGTTCGCGAGCAGCATGCCGACCAGCAGGACGACCAGGAAGGCATTGAAAAGGATCTGTCGGGCGTAGTGGTGGGTCGTAGAGCGTGGGTCATCGCTGCTGAGGCGCAGGAGTGAACGGGAGAAGTACCAGGACCACTGCAGGATCGCGTTGCTGAGGACGCCCAGGGTGAGAATGTGAATCGAGAGCCACCAGGACTGAGGAATCACCACCCGCGCCGCAATCGTCACGAAGAAGAGAATGAGGGCGAGGACCATCCAGGCGGTTGTCAGGCGGTCCCCCCGGTTGCGCTTCTTAGCCATCGGTTCGTCCCTTCGCCTGAGGCCGGTTGGCAATGACAATGGTCGCCACCGTCACCACCACGAAGGCCAGCAGTGAGGCGATGTCGAGGGCGCCCCCGAACTGCCAGGCCCCCTCCGCCAGACGTGCGCCGGCGAGGACGCGAATGATGAGGCCGAGCTGCAGCGTTCCCCACACGGCCCACATCGCCCGGTTGTAGGGCAGGTCGCGGCGGGCAATCGCGGGAACGATGACCGGGGCGTGGGCGAGGACCATGGAGAGGGCGAAGCCAATTGTCAGTGAGTGGACCACGGTGTCGTAGCCGTAACCAGAGAAGACCGGGCCACGGATCACCCAGATTCCGCCGGCAACCAGCAGCCAGGCATAACCGGCCAGCATGCAGGCAGCCATGTAGCGGGCGGCCCCCTGAAGGCGAATGGTCTTGAGGGCGATGTCATGGGCGGCGGTGTCAAGGGCCAGAACGATTAGGGCCAGGCCCAGCAGTGGGTAGCCGAGCTGAGCGTTGAACAGGGTGGCGATGAGGGCGACGGTGGTGACCAGGGTTTCGGCTAGGACACGAGCCTCTGTACTCCCCCGGGCAAATGTGAAGCGAGCCAGTTCCAGCCGCTCGCCGATGATGGTGAACACCAGGAAGGCGGCCCACCAGGGCACCACCTGGGCGGCTTCAAAGCCGCGTCCCCACAGCAGGATTCCGGCGAAGCCGAGCAGCGCACCCAGGCCTTGAATCAGTACGGCGACCATGGGCTGTTTGCGCCACACCACCACGTACATGGCGACAAGGAGTGCCATCGAGAGTGCCCAGGCCAGCGCCGGGAAAAGCCGGGTGGCCTCTGGCCCGAGGAGGGCAAGTTGCGCGAGAGCGACGACGGTCGCGGCGACACTGGCCGCGGGCGACAGGTAGGCCCACAGGGAACTGCGCCTGCGGTCCGACTGCAGGGCCACGGCGCGTTCCAGGGTGATTGCGGTACCCAGGAAGCCGAAGACCATCAGGACTCCGTGCAGGTTCGCCAGGTCCATCGCTGGCACCGGAGCCGAAAGCCCCAGGCGCAGCAGGGCCGCGTCAAGGCCACCCAGAAGGGCAACCATGGCGCCGATCAGCAGGGCCAGGCGACCCCACGGCAGTGGGGTTCGGACGGCTGGCACTTGCGAGGGGGCTGGCCCTGAAGCAGGTTCACTAGTAGACACCTGTTCATTATCTCAGCTTAGGTAAACCTAACAAAGCCCCCGGGTGCAGTTCACACCTGTCAAAATCGACCTAGGCCAGCTGGTACATCCAACCGTGACGATCCTCAACGGTGCCGCGTTGGATACCACCCAGCTCATCAAGCAGTTGCTTCGTCACCTGATCACCGTCGAGGCTGACATCAAAGCCCTCCCCCGCCAGCCTTGCAATCGGGGTGACGATGGCGGCCGTGCCACAGGCAAACATCTCGACCACCTCACCCGATTCGATGGCTTTAACCAGCCAGTCGAGGGCGACAGGTGCCTCTTCAACCACGGTGCCCCGGTCCCTCAGCAGGGTGATGATGGCGCTGCGAGTCCCGCCCTCAAGGATGGTTCCCGTGAGGCGCGGGGTCATCACTGACCCGTCCTTCTTGACCAGGAAGACATTCATTCCCCCCAGCTCTTCCAGGTTCTGCTGGTTACCGTCGAGGTAGCAAACCTGGTCGAAACCGTTGGCAGCGGCTAGCTGCTGCGGCAACAGGGAGGCAGCGTAGTTGCCGCCGGTCTTGGCATCCCCGGTTCCACCCGTAGCGGCACGGTGGTACTGCGCCGTCACCCAGATGGAAACCCCCTTCATGCCGCCCTTGAAGTAGGGGCCCACAGGCGAGGCAATGGCAATGAACTTGTAGTGGTGAGCCGGGCGCACCCCCACGAAGGCCTCATCGGCAATCATGAAGGGGCGTAGGTAGAGGGAAGAGTTGGGGGCGGATGGCACCCAGCGCTCATCGGCCCTTACCATCTGCACCAGGGAGCCCAGGAAGTCCTCGAGCGGAATCTCTGGCATTGCCATGCGGCGCGCCGAATGGTTGAGGCGGGCGGCATTGAAGCCGGGCCGGAAGGTCCAGATACTGCCGTCCTCCCAGCGGAAGGCCTTCATACCTTCAAAGATCTCCTGGGAGTAGTGCAGGACCGAAGCAGCTGGCGAAAGCTGTAGGGGTCCGAAGGGAACCACCCTCTGGTTGTGCCAGCCCAGGTCAAGAGACCAGTCTGAGATAGCCATGTAATCGCCGAAGCTCTCACCAAAAGCGAGCTCTTCCATCGCCTTCTCGTACGCCGCATCACCTGCAGGATTGTGGTTAACCTCGACGGGAAAACGCGCCGCAACTACGTCCGCGTCAGGCAGGACCTGACGGCGCACCTCCTCTTCGAGGGGGGTGGGAATCGGTGCGGAGTGCTCCTCGGTCATGGCCTGACCCTTTCGTTTCAATCCTGGTTGGTAATTTCTAGTTTAGATTTGCGAGAACCGCGTCGCCGACGGCGGTTGTGGGGCGCTTCGCGGCCTCCTCAGCGTGATCCGCGCGCCACGCCATCTCGACGTCAATCGCGCGCTGAACCCGATCGGCGGCCTCGTCAAGTCCCGCGTTTTGCAGCAGGAGGACGACGGAGGCAATCGCTGCAATCGGATCCGCGATCCCCTGACCCGCAATATCCGGGGCCGAACCGTGCACCGGCTCAAACATCGAGGGGAAGGCCCCGTCCGCATTGATGTTCCCCGAAGCCGCCAGACCGATTCCGCCCGTGATGGCAGCGGCCTCATCCGTGATGATGTCCCCGAACAGGTTGTCGGTGGCAATCACGTCGAAGGACTGCGGCCTGGTCAGCAGGTGGATGGTGACGGCATCAATGTGCTGGTAGTCCACCCGGACCTCTGGGAACTCGGCACCGATCTGATCGGCCAGCCGCTTCCACAGGGAGCCCGCATGGACGAGGACGTTCATCTTGTGCACCAGTGTCAGGTGCTTTGCCGGACGCTGATCGGCAAGGGTGAAGGCGTAACGCAGCAGGCGCTCGACACCAAAGGCCGTGTTGACGGAGACCTCGGTGGCGATCTCATGCTCGGTCCCGGTCCGGACCGTTCCACCGCTGCCCACGTAGAGACCCTCGGTACCCTCACGCACCACGACGAAGTCGATGCCCTCTGGGTTCACCAGGGGTGAGGCCACGCCCCGGTAGTGCTTCGAGGGACGCAGATTGACGTAGTGGTCAAAGGCGAAACGTAGCTTGAGCAGCAGACCGCGCTCGAGGATACCCGGGGTCACCCGAGGATCCCCCACCGCCCCCAGCAGGATCGAGTCAAACTGAGCCAGTTCCGCCAGGTCGCCCTCGTCAAGAATGTGACCGTCACGAAGGTAGCGATCGGCGCCGAGGTCGAAGTCCGTGACCTCCAGCGTCCTCTCACTACCTTCGAGCGCGGCTTCGAGTACACGGACTGCCTCCGCAGTCACCTCCTGGCCGATACCATCGCCGGGAATGACGGCGACGCGGAGGACAGAGCGTGTATCAATCACCTTGCAGCTGACCCATCAACGTAGTCGGAGTCGGCCTTGGACCAACCGAACTGGGCGCGCAGCTTCTTGCCGGTGGCCTCGATCGGGTGGGCCTCGCCCTCGGCGCGCAGCGCCTTGAACTCCTGGCCGCCATTGTCCTGATCCTCAATGAAGCGACGGGCAAAAGTGCCGTCCTGGATGTCGTTGAGGACATCCTTCATCGATGCCTTAACCTGTTCGCCAATCACGCGAGGACCGGAAACGTAGTCACCGTATTCAGCGGTGTCCGAGATCGACCAGCGCTGCTTGGTAATGCCGCCCTCCCAGATCAGGTCCACGATCAGCTTCATCTCGTGGAGGACCTCGAAGTAGGCGATCTCCGGCTGGTAGCCGGCCTCGGTCAGGGTTTCAAAGCCGTACTGGATCAGCTTCGAAACACCACCGCAGAGGACTGCCTGCTCACCGAAGAGGTCGGTCTCGGTCTCTTCCGTAAAGGTCGTCTCGATGGCTCCGGCGCGGGTGGCGCCAATGGCCTTGGCGTAGGACAGCGCGAGGGGCCAGGCCTGACCGCTGGCATCCTGCTCAACCGCCACGATGGCCGGGATTCCCTGGCCGTCCACGTAGGACTCGCGGACCTTGTGGCCCGGGCCCTTGGGGGCAACCATGCAGATGTCGTGGGTGGTGTCGGGCTTGATGTAGCCGTAGCGGATGTTGAAACCGTGGGCAAAGAACAGGGCCGCCTCGGGCTTCAGGTTGGGGGCAATCTGCTCTGCGTAGACGGAACGCTGGTGCTGGTCCGGGACCAGGATCATGACGACATCGCCCTGGGCGACTGCGTCAGCAACCTCGGCGACCTGCAGGCCAGCGGCCTCGGCCTTTTCCCATGAGGCCGAACCGGCGCGCAGACCGACCACAACGTCCACACCCGAGTCCTTGAGGTTCAGCGCGTGGGCGTGACCCTGCGAACCGTAACCAATGATCGCAACCTTCTTGGAGCGAATCAGGTCGATGTCGGCGTCGTTTTCGTAGTAAACCTTAGCCACTATTTCTCCTTAATTTGGTCGGTCAGTGACCGCGGGCTGCGGCTCAGAGCCACCGCACCTGATTGAACAATTTCCAGCACGCCGTAGGGCTCAAGGCTCTCAAGCAGTGCTTCCAGTTTTCCTAGGGTCCCCACCGATTCGATGATGACCCGGTTCGGTGCCACATGAATGACGTGGGCGCGGAACAGATCGACGATCTGCAGAACCGCCGTCCTCGTCGAATCATCGGCTCGAACCTTCAGCAGCAACATACGTCGTTCGACGCTATCGTCGGCGGGCAGTTCCACAACTTTGAGGACGTTGACCAACTTGTTGAGCTGCTTGATAACCTGCTCCAGCGGCTGGTCCTGGGCGTCGACAATGATGGTCATGCGCGAAATATCCGCGTGTTCGGTTTCGCCAACCGTCAGCGACTTGATGTTGAAGGCGCGGCGTGCAAAAAGCCCCGCGACTCGCGTCAGAACACCGGGCTTGTTCTCTACCAGAACAGTCAGGGTGTGTAGATGCTCAGCCATGCTCACTCGTCCTCATCCCAAATCGGTGCAATGCCACGTGCAAAGCGAATGTCGTCATTAGAAACTCCGGCAGCCACCATCGGCCACACCATCGCGTCCTTTGAAACCCGGAAGTCAATCAGCACCGGACGGTCGTTGATCGAAAGTGCCCACTTGATCGCCTCGTCAACGTCCTCTTCCTTTTCGACGCGGCGGGCCGGCATTGAGTAGGCCTCAGCCAGCGCGACGAAGTCGGGAACCTGACGTTCCACGCCGACATTGAGGTCGGTGTTTGAGTAGCGCTCCCCGTAGAACAGGTTCTGCCACTGCCGCACCATGCCGAGGACGGTGTTGTTGATGAGGGCGACCTTGACGGGAATGTTGTTGGTGACGGCCGTGGCGAACTCCTGGAGTGTCATCTGCAGCGAACCGTCGCCGTCAATCACCCACACGGTGTTATCCGGGTTGGCAACCTTGGCGCCAATGCCCGCCGGCAGACCGTAGCCCATGGTGCCGAGGCCGGCTGAGGTCACGAAGTGGCGCGGCTTCTCAATCTTCAGGAACTGAGCGGCCCACATCTGGTGCTGGCCCACGCCCGTGGTGTAGATCGCGTCCGGGCCCGACAGTTCGGAGAGACGTGAGAGCACGTACTGCGGTGCCATCAGCCCGTCCTCGGGATCCGTCCAACCCAGGGGGTAGGACTCACGCAGTCGGTCGAGGTAGCGCCACCAGCCGGACAGGTCCTCACGGTAGGTCGACGGAAGTGCGTCGGGCAGGGCCTTGTTGAGGCTCTCAATCACGGCCTTGAGGTCACCGACAATCGGGACGTCTGAGGTGCGGTTCTTCGAGATCTCAGCCGGGTCGATGTCGACGTGAATGATCTTCGCCCTCGGGGCAAAGGTATCGAGGCGGCCGGTAACGCGGTCATCGAAGCGGGCCCCGAGAGTGATCAGCAGGTCCGCCCTCTGCAGAGCGCCAACCGCGGCAACTGTGCCGTGCATACCGGGCATGCCCAGGTTGTGGCGGTCGCTGTCAGGAATGGCGCCACGGGCAGGAAGGGTGGTGACAACTGGGGCGTCAGTTAGTTCCACCAGTTTCATCAGGGCATCGGAGGCTCCGGACCGGATGATGCCACCACCGACGTAGAGGACAGGCGCATCGGACTGAGCGATCGCGGCTGCGGCTGCGCGAACCTGCTTCTGCGACGGCTTGGTCGGCACCTTGTAGCCCGGAATATCGAACGCGGGAGGCCAGGAAAACTGAAGCTCCGAAGTCTGGGCGTCCTTGGTGATGTCAACTAGGACGGGACCGGGACGACCGGTAGCGGCGATGTGGAAGGCCTCGGCGATGCGCGAGGGAATCTCCGCGGCACGGGTGACCAGGAAGGAGTGCTTGGTGATCGGCATCGATGCCCCCACCACGTCGGCTTCCTGGAATGCATCCGAGCCAATCAGAGAGGCGCCAACCTGTCCCGTGATAATCACAATGGGAACCGAGTCAAGGTTGGCATCAGCAAGTGCTGTCATCACATTCATGGCAGCCGGGCCGGAGGTAACGATGGCGCACCCGACCTGACCGCTGGTGATTGCATAGCCCTCAGCTGCGTGACCCGCACCCTGTTCGTGGCGAATCAGGATATGGCGAATCTTGGAATCCATCAGGGGGTCGTAGGTGGGAAGAATGGCGCCGCCCGGCATACCGAAAACTTCCTTCACCCCCAGCTCTTCGAGGGAGCGAACAATCGCCTCCGCCCCCGTCATGGTCTGGCTTTTAGTCACGGTCTGTTCTCCGTCCTAGTTGGTCCTGGCAACAAAAAACCCCCGCATAGGTAATGCGTGGGTATTAGGCGTGCGGACCATCTGTTAGACAGCAGGCGCCGCACGCCCGGGTACAACGACCACGAGCGCAAACGCTAGGACTGCCTGCAGGTTCTTCACGTCCCCCATGCTAGGCGAGGACGGGCGTCACTGCTGTGTGTCTCACACTTTGGTTTCAACTCTTGAAAGTCCCGGTGAAGGCAGCGGGGTCGCAACGCTCAAAGACCTTGATTTATCTACCGAAAAACGATGTGAGGTGCAGCGGGTCGGGACCTTCTTCAGGGGCGGCCGTTCCAGTGTGACGTAAAATTTCGCTGTAAACCCCCTAGTGGCAGAAGGTGACTCGCGTTGACTGGCGTGTTCGAATACCTCGCGGAACAGCCGATCCTGTTCCTCTTCCTCCTGATCGGTGTCGGTATGGCATTCGGTCACATCAAAATCAAAGGCATCGGGCTGGGACCGGCGGCCGTCCTCTTCGTGGCGGTGGCAACCGCTGCCTGGGCTGGTGAGCTCGGGGTCGACCTCGTCCTTCCACCCACCATCGGCACGCTCGGACTGGTCCTCTTCGCCTTTGCGATTGGCATTAACTCCGGCAACTCCTTCTTCCATAACCTCAAGACCGCCATCGGACCCATCCTGGTCATGGTCGTCCTCTTCATCATCACCGGTGGTGTCGCCTACCTGGTCGGCGTCGGCGTCTTCGGCCTCGACATTTCGGTGGCTGCCGGCACCTTCGCAGGCGCCGTCACCAATACCCCGGCCCTAGCTGCCGCCGGCGATGCCTCCGGGAACCCGGGTCAGGCCACCGTCGGCTACTCCATCGCCTACATCTTCGGTGTACTAGGCATGATCGCGGCCTCCTACGCCGCTCTCGCCTACTCCAAGAACGACAAGGATGCACCCACCCCGATCGCGAACCGAACCGTCCGCGTCGAACGTGAAGACCACCCCTTCGTCGGAGACCTCTACGAAAAGATGGGTGCCAAGGTCACCTTCTCTAGGCTTCGCCGCGGAGAGACCGGACCAATCACCCGGCCCGCCATGTCCGACACCCTCGATCCGGGCGACCTCATCACAGTGGTTGGTCCCACCGAGCTGGTGGCGAAAATGGCGAAAGAGCTGGGACATGGCTCCTCACACTCGCTGATGCGCGACCGCACCTACCTGGACTTCCGTCGCATCACCGTCTCTGACCCCAAGATCGCGGGACGCACAATCGGCAGCTTGGATATGGCCAAGGACTACTCTGCCACCATCTCCCGCGTCCGCCGCGGTGACGTCGATCTGGTCGGCGAGCCAGGTCTGGTCCTGCAGCAGGGTGACCGGGTGCGTGTCGTCGCCCCCACCTCCAAGATGGGGCAGATTACCAAGTTCTTTGGCGACTCAGCCCGCGGCCTGTCAGACATCAACCCGATTGCCCTCGGCCTCGGTATGGCCCTCGGTATCTTCATCGGTCACCTGGCGATTCCGCTGGGAGGCGGCTCCACCTTCAGCATCGGTGCCGCAGCCGGGACCCTGATCGTCGGCCTTATTTTCGGCAAACTGGGACGCATTGGCCCGCTTGTCACCGCGGTTCCATTCACCGCTTCGCAGGTCCTACTTGAGATCGGTTTGCTGATCTTCCTTGCTCAGGCTGGCACGGTGGCAGGCGGCCAGATCATGGAGGCCTTCCGCGGCGGTTCCTGGGTCAAGATCCTCGTCCTCGGTATCATCCTCACCTCCATCATGGCCATCGGCCTCTACGTGACGATGCGCTGGATGTTCAAGATGGGTGGCACGCGCCTCTCCGGTCTTCTCGGTGGCGCGCAGACGCAGCCCGCGGTTCTCGCGTTCGCCAATGCTCGCACCGGCGACGATCCGCGTGTTGCACTCGGCTATGCGCTGGTCTACCCCGTGGCAATGGTGGCGAAGATCCTGGTCGCCCAGGTGCTGGGCGGCCTGTAAGGGCAGCCATACCGCGAGCGGGCGGGCCTGCCCGTTGATAACGTTGAAGAGTTCCTAACCCAGCTACATCTATCCCGACGCGCCCGCAAACCAGAGCGGTGAGCGTAGAAAGCGTTAGAAAACATGAGTACTTCCGTTGTCAGCAAACCCGGCCCCTATACGGATCCGCAGGATGTCACCGGCGGCCTGACAAACTCCGCAATCTTTGTGACGATGACCGTCACCGACGACGCCACTCCCGAAGCGCTTCGCGAGTTCCTCAACGGATTTGAAGACTTTGTCAAAGACGTGAACTTCCGTGATCCAGCGTTCAACACCACCGCAGTTGTGGGTGTGGGCGCCCAAATTTGGCCGGACTTGTTCCCAGGGGTGCCCATGCCCAAGCAGCTGCACCCCATGCAGGTGGTGCAAGGCGACAAGCACACGGCCGTATCCACCCCCGGTGACCTGTTCTTCCACATCCGCGCCGACACCCCGGATCTGTGCTTCGAACTGGAGCGCATCTTGCTACTCCAGTTGGAAGGAATGGTGGAAGTTGTCGACGAAGTAACCGGATTCCGCTACTTTGATGCCCGCGACCTGCTCGGCTTTGTGGATGGAACCGCGAACCCGGTGGGCCGCAAGCGAGTCCGGTCGGGCATCATTGGTGACCGGGAACCAGAATGGGCGGGCGGATCCTACATTTTGGTGCAGAAGTACCTGCATGAACTGACCGCGTGGGACAACCTCACCACCGAGCAGCAAGAGACAATTATTGGGCGGACCAAAGTCACCAATATCGAGCTACCCGACGCTGAAGGGGACGCGCAAAAGTCCCATAAAACGCTGAACACGATCGACGATGCTCAGGGTGTGGAGCAGGACATTGTGCGGGACAATATGCCGTTCGGCTCCCCCGCGGCCGGCGAGTTTGGCACCTACTTCATCTCTTACGCGGGCGACCTGCAAATCACCGAAGAGATGCTTCGCCACATGTTTATCGGTAACCCACCCGGCAAGTACGATCAAATACTCGACTTTTCGACTGCGGTGACCGGCGCGGTGTTCTTCACGCTTCCCCTGGACTTTATGGAAGTGCTTTCCAGTGGTAACCCCGGGGTGATTGGGGATGGAACCACGTCCCTGCCCTAACACCCCGGCTACCTAGTCCCGTCTAACCGGAGTACGTAATCGCCCCCAAGTCTTCTTGCGGGGCGATTTGTACGTGTGATGCGCCCACGAGAGCTTTCTTGGTGGCGTGGGCAACCGCCGGGGAAACGCGGTCGTCAAAGACCCCGGGGATAATGTAGTTTTCCGACAGTTCGTCCTCGCCAATGACCCCGGCGATAGCGGTGGCACTGGCGTGCAGGACGTCCTCGGTAATCTCGGTTGCCAAAGCGTCCAGAACGCCGCGGAACAGACCGGGGAAGGCCAAAACGTTGTTGATTTGGTTGGGGTAGTCGCTGCGTCCAGTGGCAACCACTGCCGCGTAACGGTTCGCCTCCCACGGGTCCACTTCGGGGATCGGATTGGCGAGGGCGAAAACGATCGCGCCTTCGTTCATCTGGCGAATGTCGTCCCCGTCCAAGATGCCGCCGCGGGAGACGCCAATGAAGACATCCGCGCCGACCAGCCCTTCTTTGAGGGAGCCTTTCACCAGGTTTGGGTTGGTGTTTTCAGCCAGCCAACGGCGGGATTCATGCACGTCGCCAATGGTGTCCCGTGACAGGGCTCCGTCGCGGCCGTAGCCGATGATATCCACGGCCCCCGCTTTGAGGAGCAGGCGGATAATCGCCGAGCCGGCGGCGCCAACCCCTGACACGATAATGCGCACGTCCTCAATATTCTTGCCCGTGACTTTGAGGGCGTTGATGAGGGCGGCTAACACCACGATTGCCGTGCCATGCTGATCGTCATGGAAGACCGGGATGTCTAGTTCTTCCCGCAGGCGCTCTTCGATTTCAAAGCAGCGCGGTGCGGCGATGTCTTCCAAGTTGATTCCGCCATAGGCGGGCGCCAGTGCTTTGACGATGGAAATTATTTCTTCCGTGTCCTGAGTATCCAAGACGACCGGCCAGGCGTCCACGTCCCCAAAATGCTTGAAGAGAACCGCTTTCCCTTCCATCACGGGCAGGGCTGCTTCCGGTCCAATATCTCCCAGTCCCAAGACAGCACTTCCATCGGTGACCACGGCAACCGTGTTGGCTTTCATAGTTAGTAAGCGTGCCTTTGAAGGGGCGTCGTGAATCGACTTGCACACCCGCGCCACACCGGGGGTGTACACCCGAGAAAGGTCGTCGCGATTGCGAAGTGGGCTGCGCGGACTGACCGAGATTTTCCCGCCGATATGGTCTAGGAATGTCTGGTCCGCGATTGTCTTTACGCTCACGCCCGGCATTTCTTGCAAGACTTTGCGGATCTCCCGGCGGTGCTCTGAATCGCGCAGGTCAAAGGTGGCGTCCAGCACCATGAACCCGCCTTCGGTTTCGGCCACGTCCAAACCCTTGATGCTGGCGCCACTGCGGGTTGCCACATCAACGATGGCGGCCACCCGGGTTTGAGACTCATCGACCAGAAGACGATAAGACGCAGTGTAGGACGGAGAAACAGGCATGTTCTTCTTCCTTAAGTTGGTGTTTGCTAATGGCTACATTCGAAAAGGGCCCGACCACCACGCTGCGTGATGTCGGACCCCCTTCGCTACTCGACCTCTAGGGTTTGGGCAATCAGTGTCTTGACCTTGGCGGCATCAGCTTGAC
>CAMFDH010000010.1 GCA_945949035.1 uncultured Actinomyces sp. | reverse complement strand
GCTACGTCTTCCCAACTTTTGAAGAGCGCACCGCCTACGGTTACAAGCGTCAGGATCCCTACGCCAAGCTGTTTGAAGACCGGATCGTCTTCCTGGGTGTCCAGGTTGATGACGCTTCTGCCGACGATGTCATGGCTCAGCTGCTCGTCCTCGAAAGCATGGACACCGACTCGTTGATCACCATGTACATCAACAGCCCGGGTGGTTCATTCACCGCGATGACGGCGATCTACGACACCATGCAGTACGTGCGTCCGCATATCCAGACGGTCTGCCTGGGTCAGGCAGCCTCCGCGGCTGCTGTCCTGCTGACCGCTGGTCAGCCCGGCAAGCGTCTGGCACTGCCGAACGCTCGCATCCTGATCCACCAGCCGGCTATGGATGGGGTGCAGGGTCAGGCTTCGGACATTCAGATCGTGGCTGATGAGATCGACCGGATGCGCGCCTGGATGGAGCGCACCATCGCTTACCACACCGGCAGGCCCGAGGATGAGGTGCGTCGGGACGTCGAACGCGACAAGATTCTTACCGCCGAACAGGCCAAGGAGTACGGCCTGATCGACCACGTACTGCAGAGCCGCAAGGCCGCGTAGTAGATGACAGTGAAGCCAGCCTGGCGGCGTGCCCTCTGGTTCAGCCCGAGGCTCTCCAATAGGCTGGCTTTGTGTCATGTTGACACACTTATTGGGGCTGCTCGAAAGTCGGCAGCCATGACCGCAAGGTAGGCGCAAAATGGCTTCGTTCCAAGACAGTTCGGAACTGCTCAAGTGCGCCTTCTGCAGCAAGTCGCAGAAGCAGGTCCGTAAGCTCATCGGTGGCTCGGGCGTCTACATCTGTAACGAGTGTGTCGAGCTGTGCAACGACATCATCGAAGAGGAACTTCCCGAAGAGGTTGAGGTCCGGCCACTGGAGCTGCCGAAACCGAAGGAAGTCAAGGCGTTCCTTGACACCTGGGTGGTTGGTCAGGAGCGCTCCAAGAAGGCACTCTCGGTGGCTGTGTACAACCACTACAAGCGGGTTCGAGCACGTGACCGCGGTGGTGAAGAGCTTGAGGGCACCAAGTCGAATGTGCTCCTTCTGGGCCCAACCGGAACCGGAAAGACTCACCTGGCTCGTTCTCTGGCCCGACTGCTTGATGTTCCCTTCTGCATTGTTGATGCCACCGCCCTGACCGAGGCCGGTTATGTGGGTGAAGATGTTGAGAACATCCTCCTCAAGCTGATTCAGGAAGCTGACGGCGATATCAAGAAGGCCGAACACGGCATCATATATATCGATGAGATCGACAAGATCGGTCGTAAGGGTGAGAACGCTTCGATTACCAGGGATGTGTCTGGAGAGGGCGTCCAGCAGGCCCTGCTCAAGATCATCGAGGGAACGAAGGCCTCGGTTCCTCCGCAGGGCGGCCGTAAGCATCCCCACCAGCAGTTCCTTGAGATTGACACCTCTTCCATTCTCTTCATCGCGGCCGGAGCATTCTCCGGGATTGATGAGATCGTGAAGGCGAGGTTGGGGAAGCGCCAGACAGGGTTCGGGACCGACCTTGCGGTTGCCTCAGAACTGGGTGACCTCTACCGCCACGTCACCCCCGAGGACCTGCACACCTTCGGCCTCATCCCCGAGTTCATTGGTCGTCTTCCCGTCCTCACCTCAACGGAAACTCTGCTTGAGGATGACCTGGTGGCAATCTTGACGGAGCCGAAGAACGCCCTCGTCACCCAGTACGGGGCACTTTTTGACCTGGATGGGGTAGCACTGGAGTTCACCCCCGAGGCACTGAAGGCGATGGCACGCCTGGCCATGACGCGCGAGTCCGGTGCGCGCGGACTGTCCTCGATTATGGAAGACACGCTCGCCGATCTGATGTATGAGATACCTTCGGAGACAGACGTAGAGAGGGTTGTCGTCACCGAAGAGGCAGTGACCGGTGAGGGACACCCGAAGATCTATGTCTTTGGAGAGACTGCGGCACGTTCCGCCTGAGATCCTGAGGGGGCACTGTGTCCACCGGTGATTCCATTCCAGCAGAGCTGGCTGATGAGCGGCGCACCATCGACAACATCGATGCCGCCCTGATCCACATCTTGGCTGAGCGTTTCCGCTGTACCCAGCGCGTGGGACACATCAAGGCCCGCAGTGGTCTTCCGGCTGCTGACCCCGCTAGGGAGGCGCGGCAGGTGCAGCGTCTTCGGCGCCTCGCCACCGAGTCCGGCCTCGACCCAGACTTTGCAGAGACTTTCCTGGCCTTTATGGTCACGGAGGTGATTCGTCACCACGAGGTCATCAAGAGCGAGTACTCCGAAGAGTAACCGGGCGCGAGATGTCTTAGCGGAGGAGTGACCGAGCCACCTTTTCCAGATTCTCTTCGGAGATACCCTTCATCTCGAGGATTCGATCTCCGGGACCTGATGCTCCGAAGGTGTCGATTCCAATCACACTTCCGTCGAGGCCGACATACTTCCACCAGGGCGCAGTTGAACCAGCCTCAATGGCAACTCGGTTGCGAAGGGTCGCGGGAAGCACTGAAGCGCGGTATTCGGAGTCCTGTCTGTCGAACCACGACATGGACGGCATGGATACCACCCGAACGGCATAACCGTCCTCGCCAAGGGACTTGGCGACGGAAAGGGCAATGGAGACTTCAGACCCGGCTGCGAGGAGGGCTATGTCCATGCCGTCTCCTGACTGCCAAGCGATGTATCCGCCTCGTTGAGTTCCGGCCAGTGACGACTCAGAGCCGAGACTGGGCAGATTTTGACGCGAGAGCGCAAGCACCAGGGGACCTTCGGGGTTCTCAACGGCCCTCATCCACGTACCTAGTACCTCTGCGGAATCCGCGGGACGAACGACGTCGACGCCGGGGATCATGCGCATTCCAGAGACCTGCTCGATTGGCTGGTGGGTTGGCCCGTCCTCGCCTACCGCCACAGAATCGTGGGTGAAAACAAGGAGTATAGGGAGGCGCATCAGCGAACCGATTCTTAAGGCGGGTCGAAGGTAGTCGCTGAACGCCATGTAGGTGGAACCGTAGGGGCGCCACGTGCCCTCAAGTGCGATGCCGTTGAGGATGGCAGCCATGGCATGCTCGCGGATACCGAAGTTCCAGAAGTTACCCCCGGGGTTCTCTGCAGAGAACCCTTCGCCTGGAACCGTCACAGACGTCGACCCTTCGAGGTCAGCTGAGCCACCCCAAAGGGGGAGTGACTCAGCGAGAGCCCGAATCACCTGACCGTTGGTGACGCGAGTAGCAACCGCATCTTCGGTGAGAGACAGGGACAGGTGATCCAGTATGGCGAGAGACCTCTTCTTGCCTTCCTCATGATCGTGGAGCGAACTGTACTTAGAGGAGAACTCAGGATCGCTGGCAATCTGATCCTGCAGATCCTGCTCCCAGGCGAGACGGAGCTCCCTGCCTCGAACCAGAGCCTTTCGCCCGGCAGAAAGGAGCTCTTCTGAAACCAGGTCATCCAGGGATGCATCAGCAGGGTAGCCGAGGCGTTCCTTGGTCGCTGCGACATCATCCGCCCCGAATGGTCCGGCGTGGGCCGCGGACGTGCCGGACCTCCCCTCAGAGGGCCAACCGATTACGCTCTTGTACGCCACAAGAACGGGCCCTGAAGTGGCCCGGGCTTCCTTGAGTACTTCCCGGATTGCTGTCACATCGTTCGGGTCCGGAATATCGAGCACTGTCCAACCATACGAACGGTATCTTGCGCGAGTATCTTCGCGGAAAGAAGCCTGACTGTCGCCATCAATTGTGATTCCGTTGTCATCCCAAATGACGACCAGGTTTGGAAGACCGAGGGTTCCAGCCAGTGAACTAGCTTCGGAACTTACCCCCTCCTGAAGGCACCCATCACCCGCAATGACCCAAACCGTCTGGTCAAACAGGGGACTGCCCTCAAGGAGCGCCTGTTTGTGTCGCAGAGCAGCCGCCAGTCCGACTGAGGCAGCGAGGCCCTGGCCCAGGGGACCGGTGCTCATCTCGACTCCGGGAGTTTCCCCCAGCTCTGGGTGTCCGGGCGTGCGGGTTCCAAATGAACGAGCCCGGGCAATCTCATCAAGCTCCAGTCCGTAACCGGTCAGATAGAGCTGGACGTAAAGGGCAAGTGATGCGTGTCCCGCGGAGAGAATGAAGCGGTCACGACCCTCCCAGTTGGGCTCGGCCGGGTCATGCCGTAACTCGCTACCAAACAGGACATGCATAAGGGGTGCAAGCCCCATGGCTGTTCCAGCGTGCCCATGACCCTTTGCTTGAACCACCTCAAGAGGAATGGCCCGAGCCGCTGATATCAGGGACTCGTTGACAGTACTCGACTTCTCAAAACTAAGAGCAACCACAGTGCTTCCTTCCCTGGTTGGTGTGCATTTCGCATGTTCAGACATGTTTTGAAAGATAGCGGAGAAAGCACCTCAATAATGTAACATTGCTTACATTGTCGGGGCTCACAGTTATCAGGCCCAAGACCAGCTCGATGTTGAGTTGTCCGTATCCACAGTGTTGCGAGATAGGGAGCACAAAAATGGAAGTAAGCCTGGCCGACCAGATCCCGGCCGAATCGATTGCCGTTAAGACGTCAGCCCAAACCTGGGAAGAGGCCGTCGAGATAGCCGGGGACCTCCTCGTCGCAGGGGGAGCAACAACAAACGCCTACACCCAAGAGATGATTGAGACAGTCATCAATCTGGGTCCGTACATCGTGATTGCGCCGGGCTTTGCCCTGGCGCACAGCCGCCCCTCACCCTCCGTTTTACGCACGGGACTCAGCCTCGCAACCCTTCTCGAACCGGTTGACTTTGGCAGTAAGAACGACCCGGTGCGACTGATTGTCGGTCTCGCGGCCCTGGACCATGATGCCCATCTGGCCGTCATGAAGGCACTGGCAAAGCTCCTGTCCACGCCAGGGAAGATTGATGAGCTTTGTGAAGCAACCGATGTAACCGAGATCCAGAGGATTCTCGCGTAAGAGCTTGGCCTCTATTGCATGCCAGGTAGACCGAAAGGAACCGAAGTGAAAATTGTTGCTGTATGTGGAATGGGAATCGGTACGTCCGTGATGTTGAAGATCAACATCGAAAACGCCCTTCAAGAACTCGGCATTGACGCTGATGTTGAGGCATCTGACATCAGCACTGCAAAAGGGGCTGCGGGGAATGCTGATCTTGTACTCACCTCCGAGGAGCTTGCACATGACCTCGCAGGACTGGATTGTCCGGTAGTGGTTGTCAACAACTTCTTTGACAACGACGAAGTTATCGCGAAGCTTCGCGACAACATCTGAAAAGCTTCCCTACCTGGGAAGCAACATGATCAAGAATAGAAAGGGCTGAAGATCTCGTGAACTGGTTAGTAGATTTTCTCTCGTTCATTGGGGCGGAAATCCTCAATGTGCCTGCGTATCTCATCGGCATAATCACAATGCTCGGTCTGGCTGCGCTCAAGAAGAACGCCGGCGAGATCATCGGCGGTGGTATCAAGTCAGCAATGGGCTTCCTGATTCTCGGCGCAGGTGCCGGTGTCGTTGTTGCCTCGCTTGGACCACTGGGTGAACTCGTGTTGGCCATCACCGGGTCGGAAGGTGTGGTGCCAACAAACGAAGTAATTGTTGCGATGGCCACCGAACAGTACGGGGCCAATGCTGCCTACGTTCTTGTTCTTGGCTTCCTGCTCATGCTGGTTTTCGCCCGCTTCACCCCACTCAAGTACATCTTCCTGACGGGCCACCACCTGGTCTTCATGTCGACAATGATCGTCTTCGTGCTTTCACTGGGCTTCGGAGCTGGATCAGACATCCTCGTTATCGTGGTAGGGTCCGTCGCTCTAGCTGCGGTCCTAGTGGCGATCCCAGCCTTCGTCACTCCGTTCACCAAGGCCATTACCGGGAATGACTCAATGACCGTTGGTCACTTCGGGTCACTTGGCTACATCGCAGCAGGTGGCATTGGCGCCGCCGTTGGTAAGAACTCAAAGTCGACCGAAGACATCGTGTTCCCCCAGGGACTTCGATTCCTGCGTGACTCACTAGTATCCACAACCCTGCTGATGATCATCATCTACCTGGTCTTCGGTGTCTGGGGTGCTCTTGCTCTCCCAGCAGCTGAGTTCATCGCAATCTTCGGTGCAGCAACCATCCCGTCGGCACTTATGGCTGCATTCGCGCAAGCACTTCAGTTCGGTATCGGTGTGGCAATCATCCTCTACGGTGTTCGCCTCGTCCTTGGTGAACTCATTCCCGCGTTCCAGGGCATTGCCAAGAAGTACGTCCCGGGCGCCATGCCAGCCCTGGACATCCCGGTTGTCTTCCCGTTCGCTCAGAATGCCGTGCTGATCGGATTCATCTCATCGTTCGTGGCGGGCCTGCTCTCCCTGTTCGTCATCGCCCTCTGGTTTGGTCCGCTCTGGGGCCTCGCACTGATCCTGCCCGGTATGGTTCCCCACTTCTTTACGGGTGGTGGTGCCGGTGTATTCGGTAACGCGACCGGTGGCCGAAAGGGTGCCATTCTTGGTGGATTTGTCAACGGTGTACTCATTACCTTCCTGCCTGCATTCCTCATGAAGGTTTTCGATGGCCTGTCATCGATCACCGGCGTTGAGGCCATTCGCGGCGCCACCTTTGGCGATGCGGACTTCGGCGCGGTAGGAATCATCATGGGTGGTTCGATGCTCGTCGGTGGCAAGGTCCTCTCGATCATCCTCATCCTGGTATTCCTGGTCGTCCTCCTCGCTGGTGCGTGGATCTTCCAGGTCAAGCTCACCAACAAGGGCTGGGTACCGGGCGCAAAGCACCGAGTCTTCATCGAAGAAGAGAAGGCGAAGGCAGTCGCAGCAGCTAAGGCAGAAAAGGAGGCCGCCGCTGCCAAGCGAGCCGCTCAGTCGTAGCGCCTAGGTAAAAGTAAATCGAGGGGTCGAAACTGTAATGTCAGTTTCGACCCCTCGACCTTTAACCAGTAGTTACGCCTGCTCGACCGGACCGCCGTAGAGTGCGTCGATATCAGCTGCGTGGCGCTCTAGGACGCGGGCCCGCTTCACCTTCATGGACGGGGTCATCAGACCGTTGGCCTCGGTGAAGTCATTCGGAAGAATCTCAAACTTACGAATCGACTCTGCCCTTGAAACGCCCTCATTCGCCCGATCAATGGCGGCCGAGAGTGAGGCGCGGATCTCCGGGTGACGGACAGCTTCGCTGACCGTCATGGCCGGGAGGCCCTTGTTCTTGAGCCAGATCTGCATCATCTCTTCATCAAGGGTGATCAGTGCGCCGATGAACGGACGCTGGTCACCGACAACAACCACCTGGCTGATCAGCGGGTGACCGCGCAGGGAGTCCTCAAGGACGGACGGAATAACGTTCTTGCCACCCGCGGTGACAATAACTTCCTTCATGCGACCCGTGATGAACAGGTAGCCGTCCTTGTCGATCCATCCCAGGTCACCGGTGCGGAACCAGCCGTCCTCATCAAATGCGAGGGCGGTTTGATCGTCACGCTTCAGGTATCCCTTGAAGACCGCCGGACCCTTGACCAGGACCTCGCCCTGATCTGAGATCTTCACGCGCATCGGGGGCAGGACGGGTCCGACCGAACCGATCTTGGTGAGCTGCGGGGTATTGACCGCAAGGGGACCCGTGGTCTCGGTGAGGCCGTAGCCCTCTTGAATCGGCAGTCCAGCACCACGGAAGAAGTGGGCCAGACGCTGGGAAAGGGGAGCTCCACCAGAGATGATCATGTTGACGTTGCCGCCGACCAGGCTGGTGATCTTGGAATAGACCAGGGCATCGCCGATCTGGCGCTGCATACGCAGCTGACGCGAAGGACCCTCGGGTGTATCGAGGGCCCTGGAGTACTCCACCGCGACATTGGCTGCCCAACGGAACAGCTTGTTCTTCGCGCCGGCTCCAGTCTTGGCATCTGCTGAGTTGTAGATCTTCTCGAGGACGCGTGGCACGACCAGCAGGAAGGTGGGGCGGAAGCTCTGCAGGTCCGGCAGCAGGTGCTTGATATCGGAGGTGTGTCCGATGACGCCCTCACCGGTAACCACGTAGACCTGCAGGAAGCGGGCCAGGATGTGGGCCAGCGGCAGGAAGAGCAGCATGCGGGCCTTGGGGAAGTCACAGACCTCAGGCATCCACAGGTGGGAGTTCTTGTTGAGGTCGGTGAAGTTACCGTGGGTGATTACGGTGCCCTTGGGGGCGCCGGTCGTACCCGAGGTGTAGACGATGGTGGCGGTCGAGTCCAGGGTGAGCTGGTTGGTTCGAACCGTGACCTCGCTGCCATGCACCGAGACGCCCGCAGACTCAAGTTCACCCATGGCGCCCTGGTCAAGAGACAGAATCGTCAGGTCAGAGCCGATGTCCTCAGCAGCTGCAGCCACCAGGTTCGCCATAACCACCGACTCGGTGATCGCGAACTTGACGCCGGCGTCGCTGAGGATGAACTCAATCTGGGCCTTCGAAGATGTCTCGTAGATCGGAATGGGGACGAGGCCGGCAGCCCAGGCAGCAAAGTCCAGAACCATCCACTCGTAGCGCGTCCTCGACATGATGGCGATGGGGTCGCCAAATTTCAGACCCATCCCGATCAGGCCCTGGGCGATCTTGTTGACGTACTCCCAGAAGTCGCCGGCGGTGACAGTGCGCCAGGAACCGGTGATTGGTTCCTTGACCTCTGCGAGAGGACGGCGAGGACCACGCTGCACGCGGTCGAGCAGGGCGTGTGGAAGCGTGTCCTGATCATCGACACGCGCCAGCACGGGAGCGGTCCACTCCAGAGCCTCGGTTGTGACAATGCCTTCCGCATCGGTCTTCTCGATGAGGATGCCTTCACCCAGTGGGCCGGCCTCCTCTTCAATCACGATGGTTTCATCTTCGGTAGCGATGACTTCCAGAGCCTCAACCACCTCTTCAGAGGCTAGATCCGCTTCGGCAGCAGACTCGACGTTCTCGTTCTCAGTCATGGTTTCTCTTCCTGTGGGGTGGCAAGGCGGGGTTGTGGCGCTCTGGCTAGGCCTTCCTGCGCTGTGGTGGGGTACCGAGCTCGAAGTCTGTCACCTCGAAGTCGGTCGCATCGGTACTTGGCACAATAACGAACTCGCCCTCGATACGGTTTGCTGCCCGCAGGTCGGCCTCCACCGAACCCAGCAGTTCGACCTGGTGGGACGGACCCGTCAGGGTGATGTGCAGGTAGGGGGTGCGGGGTGAAACCTTGGCTTCTGACTTCATGCGACGCAGCTGGATGAGCGCGGCAGAGGTTGCTTCAAGAACCTCGGTTCCGGCCTCGTCCCTGCGGTAATCCCCGGCGATCGGCCAGGGCGCCAGGTGTACCGAATCTTCGCGGTACCAGGACCAGGCTTCCGCGGCTGAGAAGGGAAGGAAGGGGGCGAGAAGGCGCACGAATGCGTCGACGCCCAGGGCCAGAGTTGCGCGGGCCGAGGCTGCTTCCGCATCACTCCAGTTGCCCTCGGTGTTGTAGGCCCGCTCCTTAACCAGCTCGATGTAGTCGTCACAGAACGCCCAGAAGAACGTCTCGGTGACCTCGAGGGCGTGGGTGTGGTCGTAGTTGTGGAAGGAGGCGGTAGCCGACTCAACGACGTCGGCCAGGGTGGCCAGAACCGAGGCGTCCACCGGCACCGTGACTCGGGCCGGATCCAGCTCAAGTGAGCCGTCAGCAGCCGCCATGGAGAGGGCGAACTTTGAGGCGTTGAGAAGCTTGATGGCCAGGCGGCGCCCAATCTTCAACTGCCCCTCATCGAAGGTGGCATCGGTGCCGAGGCGGGCTGAGTCAGCCCAGTACCGCACAGCATCCGAACCGTACTTTTCAAGCAGGGCCATGGGGGTGACCACATTGCCCTTCGACTTAGACATCTTCTTGCGGTCGGCGTCGAGGATCCAGCCGGAGATCGCAGCGTTAGCCCAGGGGAGGGTATCGAACTGCAGGTTGGAACGCAGGACGGTGGAGAAGAGCCAGGTGCGCAGGATGTCCTGGCCCTGGGCTCGCATATCCATGGGGAAGACGCGGTTGTACAGGTCTTCGTCACGCAGCCACCCGGTGGGAATCTGCGGGGTCAGCGAAGAGGTGGCCCAGGTGTCCATGATGTCCATCTCCGGGGCGAAGCCGCCGGCAATGCCACGCTGCTCCTCTGTGAAACCGGGAGGGGTGTCAACCGTGGGGTCGACTGGAAGCTGCTCAAACTCAGGGACGAGGACGCGGTCGTAGTTGACCGAACCGTCCTCATCGATGCCGTACCAAACGGGGAGCGGGACACCGAAGAATCGCTGGCGTGAGATGAGCCAGTCGGTGTTGAGGCCGTTCACCCAGTTGTCGTAGCGCACCCGCATGAAGTCGGGGTGGAAGTCCAGCTCGCGGCCGCGCTCAAGCAGTTCTTCGCGCAGCTGTTTCGTGCCACCTTGACGAACGAACTCACGACCACCGTTGCGCACGTACCACTGGCGTGAGGTGACGATCTCGAGGGGCTTGTCGCCCTTCTCGAAGAAGTTGGTCATACGGGTGGTTGCCTGGGGTTCACCGATCACGTCACCGGTCTCGGTGAGGGCGTGGACGATTTCCTTGCGTGCCGAGAAGGTGGTCTTACCGGCGGCTGCTGCGTAGAGTGCTTCGCCCTCGGGGGACGTGATCCACTCCGGGGTGGTGCGGGCGAGACGGCCATCCTTGTCGAGGACAGCGCGCAGCGGCAGACGCAGCTCACGCCACCACTGGACGTCAGTGATGTCACCGAAGGTGCAGCACATGGCGATGCCGGCGCCCTTGTCCTTTTCCGCCAGAGGGTGGGGAAGAACGGGGACCTTGACATCAAAGCCGGGGGAGGTAACGAACTTGCCAAACAGGTCCTGGTAGCGCTCGTCATCCGGGTGGGCGATCAGTGCGACACAGGCGGGGAGCAGTTCGGGACGGGTGGTCTCGATCTCGACGTTGCGACCGGCAGCATCCTCTCCAACCTCGGCAGCGTCGCCGTGGAAGATCAGCTTGTAGTAGTGGCCCGGGTACTCGCGGGCCTCAACTTCGGCCTGGGCAACGGCGGTCTGCAGGGTGACATCCCACAGTCCGGGAGCCTCATCACGGTAGGCCTCACCGCGGGCCAGGTTCTGCAGGAATGCTGCCTGGGTGACGAGGCGGGCATCCGCTCCGATGGTCTGGTAGGTCAGGTTCCAGTCAACGGAAAGACCCAGGTAGCGCCACAGTTCTTCGAACTGGACCTCATCTTCTTGCGAGAGCTTGACGCAGAGCTCAATGAAGTTTTGCCGGGAGATGGGCTGCTGATCGGCAGCCTTGATGGACTTGCCTTCACCGCCCTCGTGAGGGGGCTGGTAGCCCTCGACATAGGGCAGTGAGGGGTCGCAGCGAACGCCGTAGTAGTTCTGGACACGGCGTTCCGTAGGCAGACCGTTGTCGTCCCAGCCCATGGGGTAGAAGACCTTCTTGCCGAGCATGCGCTGGAAGCGGGCCATGGTGTCGGTGTGGGTGTAGGAGAAGGCGTGGCCGATGTGGAGGGAGCCGGAAACCGTGGGGGGAGGGGTGTCGATGGAGAAGACATCGGCGCGCTCAGCCGTGCGGTCGAACGCGTAAACCTGCTCGTCTTCCCAGGTTTTGAGCCACTTGTTCTCGAGTCCTTCCGTGACGACCCGATCCGGAACTTCCGGGGCCGGAAGGGAAAGGGGAAGGGACTGGGCGGAAGAGCTCATTGTGTTTACTCCAGAAAATGCTGATGGTCGGCGTGTTTTGCCAGGGTCAAAATTACTTGGCTTTGCAGTGCTTTCCAAACCTGATTTGGAAAGCCCAGTGATTAGGCGCCCAGTTCTCGATCGCGAGCGATGGTGGCGTCGACGGCGGCGACCAGGGATGGTCCCAGTCCGGCCTCCTGTGCGGCGAGCAAACCGGCGATAGTGGTGCCACCGGGAGAGCAGACCCGGTCGACGAGTTCCGCAGCGTTACCGCCCTCGGCCAGGGTCTTCTGCAGCATGAGGGCGGAGCCGAGCATGGTGGAGCAGGCGGCCGAGGTCGCGGCGGCTTTCGTCAGGCCGTGCTTGACGCCCGCGCGGGCCAGGTCATCGACAATCTGGAAGAACCAGGCGGGTGAGGAACCAGCCATAGCGGTGAAGGCAGAAATGAGGTGTTCATCTAGCTGAAGCGTGGTTCCCACCGCGTCGAACAGGGCGGTCACGGCCTCGAGCTGCTCTGGGGAAACCAGATCATCGGGGCAGATGGCCGAGGTGGCGCTTCCGACAATCGCATTCAGGTTGGGCATGACACGAATAACCGGAACTGAGGGCTGGCCGGCCTTGCTGAGGGAGGCCAGGATGTCCGCAAGCGACCGTCCGGCGGCAATGGAGACGAGGACGCAGTCGGCAAGTTTGGGAAGGGCCTCGATCACCTGGGCCTGGACCTGCGGTTTGACGGCGAGGACGACGACTTCGGCATCTTGAACTGCCTCCTCAACTGTGGTGGCAGCAGTTCCCGAGGTAGCTTTGGCTGCCTCTTGAGCTGACTTGAGGTTTGGGTCAAAGAAGGTGAACTGCCACCTCTGCGCCTCCTTGGCCGCAGCACCCTCGGCGATGGCGCGTCCCATGACACCGGCTCCGATAAACGTGACTCTCATAGTTCTCCTCCCAGATTCCTTGATTCTAGGCACTTAGTCCGTAGTCAAGTAGGTGGTGTCGTGGATTCGCAGAACTGAAGAGTCCCCAGTTTCCGTGAGATGGGGTAGTCCACAGGCCGAGGATGGCGGTGTGAGTGCTTCCTGAAAACCGGTCAACAATCGCCTGAACGGGTGGAATGAGGGGGCATTGTGTCTGAAGATTTCGAATCCAGAGAGAAGGTGCGGGTTCGCCTGGGCCGCGGTCTGGCGGTGGGACTAGCCCTGGTTACAGTCATTTTGGCCGGTTTGGGAATCTGGCGGATCACCGGGGATGGTGAGGACGGATCCGGGACGCTACCGACGCAGGCAGAGTCTGAGCAGAGCGACCCCTCAGCTGGCCTTGAGTTTGAGGGGGCCGAAATGGGTCGCGGCTACGGTTTGGCCGACAAGATCGAGGGTCCCACCATGCTGATTTTGCACGTGGTGGGAGCAGTGGTGGACCCGGGGATTGTTGAGCTCGAGGCGGGTGCCCGGGTGGTCGATGCCATCGACGCTGCTGGGGGACTGGCCCAGGACGCCGATGTTTCCGCACTCAACCTGGCGGCCTTCGTCTCTGATGGCTCGCAGGTCAGTGTCCCGCGGGTGGGTGAGGTGGTGGTGGGTGGTACCTCCGGTGTCGTCGGCGCCGAGACTGCAGGGGCCGGTGGGGGCTGCATCGACCTCAACACTGCAACCGAGTCTGAACTTGAAAACCTTGATGGGGTGGGACCCAAGTTAGCGGCCCGAATCGCGCAGTGGCGGGCCGAAGCGGGTCCGGTCTCTTCCGCCCAGGATCTGCTCGAAGTTCCAGGGATAGGCAACGTCCTTGTGGAACGCATCGCCGCGGGCACCTGCCAGTAGCGGTCGGGAATGGATCGCGGAACCGATCTGAGGCTGGCCTGCCTTGCCCTTGGGTCATGGTTGGGAGCCATCATCGGAGTTGCCACCACCTCGTGGGGCCAGGCGGCACCGGTGGCAGGGATCCTCGTTATGAGTGGCGTGGCGCTCGCGGGAGCGGCCCACCTCCTCCACATCGAAGGCGGGTGGATCATCGTCGCGGTGGGGGTGTTTGCCTGCCTCGCGGCACTTACTGTCGGCTCGCTATCCCGGCAGGCCTGGGAGTCTGAAGCCTCTCGCCTCACTGAAGCAGAGGGCTCCCAGACCCTGGTCGGCCGCATCGTCCTCGACCCGACCGTCGACACCAAGGGTTGGAGCGGGGGATGGAAGGTCACGGTTGAGGGACCAGCGCAGGTCCGGGTCTTGGTCTCCACCGGTTCCACCGCCCTCGGGAACGTCCGCCTGGTGAGGGGAACCCTGTTGGAAGTGGAGGGGAAAATCAAACTCCCCGACACCGCACAGCCACCGCTGCTGGGTTTCATGAACGCCACGAAAGTCACCGAGGTGGAGGGACCGCCGCAGTGGGCACGCTTAGTGGCACAGCTGAAGACTCAGCTGGCCCTGATCTCACAGAGAGACGCGGGCACAGCCGGGCCATTGATTGCGGGAATGGCGATCGGGGACGACAGGGGACTCACCGACGAAACCAAGCAGGCCATGCTCACAACCTCCCTGACCCACCTCACAGCGGTATCTGGCTCCCATATCGCCATCTCGCTTGCGGTCATAAGCATTCTCCTGCCGGGTCGCCGGGCACTGAAGGCCCTTGTTACCCTCGTCTTCCTCACGGGAATGGTCTTTGTGGTTGGTCCCCAGCCGGCTGTCCTACGCGCGGTGGGAATGGGGACCCTGGCGGCCGGGGGACTGGTCCTCAAACGAGGGGGCCAGCCCCTGGGACTCCTGTTTACCGTCACGACCATCACGGTCCTCCTCAACCCATGGAGTGCCGTCTCCCTGGGCTTCGCACTCTCCACCATCGCAACCGCCGGGATACTCAGTGCGGGGCGAGTACTGATGGGCCGCGTAAAGGACGCCACCACCGACCTTCCCTTCTCACCACTGATCAGGGCGGTTGCCGATGCCATTGTCATCGCGGTGGTCGCCCAGGCCGTGACCGTGCCCGTCCTCGTCCTCGCCAACCCCTGGATACCCACCTACGGCGTGGTCGCCAACCTGCTGGTCGCCCCCGTTGTCACCCCCATGACACTGCTCGCGCTTGCGGCAGCCCTAACCTGCCTGTGGCTTCCTTCGGTAGCTGACGTACTGGTTAGCCTGGCGGCCCCACTGGCGCGTTACATGGAGGGGGTAGCGCTGTGGATCTACGGGTGGCCGCTGGCCCGGCTGCCCTGGCCCGGCGGGATTAGCGGTGCCGGTCTGGCTGTGGCGGCTACAGTGTTGCTGGTGGTCCTGGCCTGGATGTTCATCAGGCGCCAAGTTACGGGCCGAATGGAAAGGTGGCTTCCAAGGTGAGTTCCGAGCAGCGTGGTCGCACGCCCCTCCCGCCAGCCCAGATCACCCTGATCAAGGGGCCTGAGGAAGAGCTGGTCAACCGCGCCATCACCGGGATCCGTCAGGCAGTCTTCGCTATAGCTCCCCAGGCGGAAGAGGTCCGCTTCTCCGCGGAGAGCTACGAGGGCGGCGAGCTGATGTCTCACGCCTCGGGCTCCCTCTTTGCGGACGAGAAACTCCTCATCATCTCCGACCTCGACAAGATGAGCGACGCGTTCTCAGATGAGTTTGAGGAGTACGTCAAAAACCCCTCCGACAGCGTCTGGGTGGTGGCCCACCACCGTGGCGGGACCAGGGGACAGCGCGTGCTGCGCGCCCTCAAGGCTGCCAAGTTCCCCGAACTGGCTGCAGCAAGTGTCAAGAACCCCGGGGACAAGGCGGACCTGGTTGCGGATGAGGTGCGACGGGCTGGCCGAACCATCGGTCGTACGGCCGCAATGG
>CAMFDH010000009.1 GCA_945949035.1 uncultured Actinomyces sp. | reverse complement strand
ACCAACCATAGCACCTAGTGCGTGGTAGAGTGTAAGGGTTGATTACAGGAGGGGAACCCTTGGATATTCTTGAGTACGTCCGCAACAACTTCCACAAGAGCGTGCCGGAGTTGGCGCGAGAGTTGCAAAGGTCGGAGCGACACATACGGAGGTTGAAGCAGCGAGTCAGGGAAGCGCCTAATAAGTCAGGGACCCTTACTATTAGCGGGGACCAAGACGAGATCAAGTTCTCGGGACTCGAATCCACCAACCCGCTAACCCCCGGTTCAGCGGGGGCGTTCGTAAAGATCTTTGAGCTAGCCGGGGCCTCACCCGAAGACTTCGAGTTAGTTCAGGACACATTCAAGTTCAGCACTTGGCAACAGTCCAAGGCCAGCGAAGACGGTGAACGAGACCTAGTACAGCTCTACTCGTACAAGGGAACATTCCGCAAGCGCAACCCGCACATGCTGTCGCTCGAAGACGTGGAACCTTACTTGGAATGTAACGACAGGTGTAACAATCCAAGCAAAGAACCGCGCACCGATACCTTTGTCATCGCGCTTTCCGACTTGCAACTCGGCAAGTACGACGAACGCGGAGGAACCCCCGAGACCCTACAGCGGGTGTCGAACATCCTCGACCAAGTAGAGAGCGCAGTGCGCGAGCACGGCGGCTACAAAGAGATCATCCTCTACGACGTGGGTGACATCATCGAAGGGTTCACCAACACCACGGCGCAACAGCAGACCAACGACCTGTCGCTCACGGACCAGCTCCGCACCGCGCAACGAGTCATCCTCAACGCCATCCACCGCTTTGCGCCTCTCGCCGACAAACTAACCTATGTGTCGGTGCCATCGAACCACTGCCAGGTACGCACCGCGACCGGCAACAAGAACCGCTCGAACAGCCCCGACGATGACTACGGGATCATGATCCTCGACAACATCGAAATGGCGATGTCTCTCGGCACCTCACACACCAATGTCGAGTTCGTTCGCCCGACCAAGTGGGAAGAGGCGGTAGCCATCCCCACGGCTGACGGAACAGTTCTCGGTTGCGTACACGGCCACCAGTTCAACGCCCCCATCCGCGCTGGCGACTGGCTGGCTGACGCCGCCCTCTCAGGGCGAGCAGGCATGAACACGGTCGATGTGCTCGTGTTCGGGCACCACCACAACTTCTTTATGGGGGTCACCGGACGAGGGCAGCAACTCATTGGTTGCCCCACACTCGACAACGGCTCCGCCTGGTTCAGCAACAACCGAGGCTCTAGCACACCACCTGCTATGCTGACGTTTGAGCTATACAAAGGTCGCTCTAAGGCATGGAGGATATGGGAATGATCGTACTGTTTGCAATACTCGGCTTCGTGGTCGGCTTCGTTATGGGTTCGATCGCCGGTTCGGTATACCGTGATCGAGTGCTGGCCAAGATGATCGACAAGGAATGGAAGGAACTAGAGAAGCAGATCAAGGAGATCACCAGTGTCTAAGGAACTTGACGCCGATCTTGAGGGCAGAAAGAAACTAGCCCGCGCCGCGCTCTTGCGTGGCATGCCTGTCGATAAGGCTGCTGAACGAACCGGCTTGACGATCAAAGATGTGCAACGAGTACAGGTGGAACACTACGCTCAGTACACCCAACTCGACGAGCACACCATGTACCAGAAGCAGTTGGAACGTTTAGAGATTGTTCTCGACCGAGCGTTCCAGTGGCTCGACAAGGACTATGTAGACCCCAAAGAGGCCGAGGCTATTCTCAAGGTGCTCCGCGAGATCAGCGAGTTGGCGGGTCTCAAGCGCAAGGAAGTCATTATCCAGCAGAGGATACTTGACGACTCGCGCCTCGACGTGGTAGCCACGTTCGCTAACGCCATCTTGAGTGAGTACGCCAAGCGTGTTGCGGGGTTGCTCACCAAGAAGGGCCGCGAGCGATTAGAGCTTGAAGGGGCCGACTGGCAGAGAGAGATCATCATCGAAAGCGCCGATATTCTTGACGCTGAAGTGGAACTCAAGATATGATATACTCTTACTGTTCGGCCACCTCCGCCGATCATATGGTACAGTGAAGTGCCGGAAGCCCCCTAGCTTTTCCTTCCTTTCGGCTAGGGGGCTTCACTTTGCATAAGGAGATTTGGTGAGTAATACTGTGCTGGGGTTTACCAAAGAGGACCTAGCCAAGCGTGTTGAAGCAATGGAGCTTGAGAAACGCTACGCCACCGATCCGGCCCTCTGGGTTGAAAAGAAACTCGGGGAACGCTGCTGGTCTAAGCAGGCTGAAGTTCTCGACTCTATAGTAAACAACCCTACCGGCAAGAAGAAGACAATGGTACTGTCGGCTAATGGTATCGGAAAGGACCTACCCTTGACCACGCCGCTTGCAACCCCTACGGGATGGACAACGATGGGCGAGGTCCAGGTGGGCGACTACCTCTTGGACGAGATGGGGCAGCCAACTAAGGTTGTAGCCAAGTCCGAGGTGTTTCACAACAAGCTGTTCAAGATGACGTTTAGCGACGGGGCTGAGATGGTTAGCTCCGGCACGCACCTGTGGAACACCCTTGATTTCAATACAACGGGAAGGCTTCGGCGTAAGCCCGGCTTCACCGACTACCGTGAATTGTGGGACTATACCGAGACCCGCGAGACCCGCGAGATTGCTGCAACACTCACGCACCGGGGGAATCGTAATCACTACATCCCGATCAATAGCGCATTGCAGCTAGTTGAGCGCGAGCTACCTATCGACCCTTACGTGCTTGGGGCTTGGCTGGGTGACGGCACCTCGCACAGGCCCGAGATAACGCTTGGTGAAGACAAGCAGCACATTCTCGAACGGTTCCACGCGGCGGGCTACAAGACCAAGAAACTAAAGAACTACCTTCTGTACAGTTTTGCTGGCCAGGGGTTCCTAGAGCTTATCCGCGAGAACAACCTGAGCAAGAACAAGCACATCCCCGCCGAGTACCTAAGGGCATCCGAAGCGCAACGCCTAGAGCTGCTACGCGGGCTGATGGACACCGACGGCTTCAACCTAGACGGGAAGTCAAACACAGGCGTCGGCATAGACCTTATGAACAAGCAGTTGGCCGAAGGTCTTGTGGAGCTGGTGCGAACACTTGGTGCGCGGTGCTCAATCAACGTTGGTCGTACCTACCTAAACGGAGAAGATGTTGGGCCGCGATACCGTATGGTATTCAACCCCGTATTTGAGCCCTTCTCGCCAGGATCGCCCAAGAGCAAGGCTCGCCCGACGGGTGGCGCTCAACAGGCAAGGCGCACGGTAAGAACCGTAGTCTCTGTCGAACCTACGCCAACAGTTCCGACGCAGTGTGTGACCGTGGATTCTCCGCGAAACCTTTATCTCGCAGGCCCCGAGATGCTAGTGACGCACAACTCCTATATTGCTTCTCGCGCCGTAGCCTGGTTCGTCGATACTCACGACTATAACGAAACCACTGTCGTTACGACAGCTACCAACTGGAACCAGGTCAAGAACGTAGTCTGGAAAGAGATCGCCCGCGCCCACAAGAAGGGCAACCTCGACGGCTATATCAACAAGCAGGCCGAGTGGATCATGCCGGGCAAGCAGGACCCCATCGCCTTTGGTAAGAAGCCGCGTGACGATGACGAGACCGGCTTTCAGGGTGTTCACGATATCAACGTCTTTGTCGTCATTGACGAGGCTGGCGGTGTGTCGAAGGAAATGTTCACTTCGGTGGACGCCATCACCACTAACAAGAACGCCGCAGTGCTGGCGATCCTCAACCCTAATGACCCCTCGTGCTACGCGGCGGAGATCTGGGAACAACAGACCAGACTGCCGATCGAAGAGCGTGAGTGGCACCTTATTCAGATCAGCGCGTTCGACACACCGAACTTTACGGACGAGCGGCACGAGATGTCGGAAGACGCGCTCTCGGCTCTGGTCCGCCCCGAGTGGGTAGAGTCACGCCGCCGTGAGTGGGGCGAGGATGACCCCCGCTATGTGGCGCGTATTCTCGGGCAGTGGCCCGATGTCTCAGCCACCGGCCTTTTCAACCTGGGACGGGTGTCGTTGGCTATGCAGGGCTACGACGAGTTCGAGGTTCCGGCTGGTTCGACCATGACCCTTGGGGTGGACGTGGCGTACCAGGGCGACGACTACAGCGTTGTCGTGAGCAACCACGGCGGCAAGGTAAAGATCGAGGGCCGCTATCAGCACATCGACGCCCCCGAACTCTGTCGTCATATCGCCGACATCATCAAGGACTACGCGGCTCAGGGCATTGAGGTCACCGAGATCCGCATTGACGGCGTGGGTATTGGTCACGCCACCTACCTGATTATCGACAACTACATTCCGAGCGGCATTGCGGTCTACAACATCAAGGGTTCTAACAAGTCGCCCGACCGCGCCCAGTGGTACAACTACCGCGCCGCCATGTACGACTTTCTGCGAGACGCCATAAACTACGGCGACATTTCTCTGCCGGACGATGACGATCTCTACCGTGAGATCCGCTCGATCCAGTTCGAGTGGCGCGGCACCGCATTGCTGATTATGTCTAAGCAGGAAATGCGCCGCAAGAAACTCAAGTCACCTGACATCCTCGACGCGGTGGCTTACGCAACTCTCGATCATGATAAGCTGTCCGGTTTGGAAGAGGCGGTTGTGACCTCTGATAACATTATCGAAGAGTTCGACGACTACGATGATATATTGTGGTCTATCTTCCCCGCGTAAGGATAGTAGATGAAACTACAGGAAAGTCTGTCACGGCTGACAGAATCAATATCGTCGGGTCTGAGCCAGTCTATGCTGAATCTTCGGCGCGAGGATGTGGGTTGGTCGGTGATGTCGGGGTCTAGCGACGGCGACAACCTCATGACCTTGCAGGTCATTCAACAGCACTCGGAACGAGCCAAGCACCTTGCAGCCCTAAACCCGCTGGTCAAGCGGGGTATCACCGTTCGTAACGCCTACATGTTTACTGACGGCGCGATAGTGACAGGCCCCACCACCGCCACCAAGGAGCGCAACTACGAAGAAGCGCTGAGCATGTTGGCGCGTGTGCGTGACGAGGCTACCTTCATCACCTCCGGCACCGTGATCTACTTGGCCCATAAGGGCAGGCGAGAACTAAGCCCGGTGTCGCTTGATCGGGTGTCGGCAGTGGCACGCAGCGCCGAGGCTCGTGGACTCAACGATATTTACGCCATCAAGATCGCCCCGCTCGAAACGGGTGAGCCGCCGCAGTGGTATGTCGTGGATGGCAAGGACTGGCGTGAAGTAGCTGTCGATGGAGATCCGACCGTTACCAGCCGCGAGTACCGTGTCGTCTATGAGTGCGTGAACCGCGCCGACGACGAGACCTACGGCAAGCCCGACCTTATGGGTGCTCTTTACTACGCTCAGGCGTACAAGGAATATCTTGAGTCGGCTTACATCATGGCTAAGGCTCTAGCCCGAATCGCCTACAAGGTGACTTCGGCTAACGCTCGCCAGCAACGCGCTGTTAGTTCTAAGATGTCGGGGACTGCTGGCGTTGGCGACACTGCCTCGCTCGGGTTCGGGCAGGATCTTGAAGCGGTATCGAAGTCGGGCGCTGGCATTGACTTCTCTGCCGCCTCACCGCTGGCCTCAATGATCTCAGCCGCCCTCGACATTCCGCTCTCAGTGCTGCTCACCGACGGTAGCGCTGGTGGTAGGCAGGGCGCGGAGGCCGCACTTGAAGATCCTACCTTCAAGACCTTTGACCTACGTCGTGAGGTCCACGCTAACCTGATCCGCAAACTTGGCAAAGCGATCGGCGAGGATTGGGAGTTCAAGTACGGCTCGATCAACAATGACCAGATACACCGACGTATCCAGTCCATCGTGCTTGCTCTTGAGAACGGGCTACTCTGGCCCGAGGAAGCGCGTAGCGCGGTACAGCAGGTACTTCGGGTACAGGAGTCTAAGCCAACATCCGAAATGCCACCTAAGCCCGCGACGGAGACTATCGACGTTGAGGACGAGCGCAGCACGGGTGTCGGACCACTAAGCGATGGCACTAACGATCACCGAGATAATGGGACGGAAGCATGAAGACAATAAGACTCACGGAGGCGCAAGACCTCCAAGAGGCCGGTGACCTGGGAGGGGGCAAGTACCGTATTCGTGTCATTGCCCCTGGACGTGGTTCTAACGGTCTCTACATCGCAGAGAATCTAACTGAGTCTCTGCCGGTATTTACCGCTGGTACACAGATGTACCTCGATCACCCAACCGAGACTGAGAGTTGGGAACGCCCCGAGCGCTCAGTGCGTGACTTGGCTGCTAAGTTCATCACTGACGCTTGGCAGGAAGAGGACGGCTCGATAATGGCCGACATCTTCGTGTACGAGTCTTTCCGACAGATCATTCGTGAGAAGTGGGAAGACATCGGGGTATCTATTCACGCATGGTCCTATGGTATTATGGGACCGAACGGCGAGGTTCCTCCGTTTGACGGGTTGGAATCAGTTGATTTTGTAACAAAGGCTGGCGCTGGCGGGGCTATCATTGAACTGCTGGAAAGCGCTAAACCTAAAGAAGTAACAGAGCGTGCTACGGAGCACGAAGATTCTAAGGAGAACAAGTTGGACAAGGAACTGCTTGACGCCGTTCAGAGTGGCTTTGCTACTCTTGCCGCTGAACTCAAGGGTCTGGTAAAGCCGGTCGAAGAACCCGCGCCAGAACCTGTTGTTGAAGACACTCTGTCGGTGGCTGACTCTCTCGCAATCGGCCAGGCTATTGCCGAGGCTGAACTGCCCGAGGGTGCAACCGAACGTGTCATTGCCGCTATCGAAGCAGGCGGCGACTACAAGGAAGCAATCGCAAGTGAGGTTGCTTACATCGCAAAGATCCGTGAGGCAGAGGCCCCGGTCACAGAGGTCAAAGAGGCTCATTCGGAACCGAAGCGAGTCACCGGCTTCAAGAAAGTAGGCAAGTAATATGGCCATTCACCTTACCGAAAACTACGCTGGTGGGGACCTACAGGAGTTCGAGTACGACAAGACTCTTGCGCTCCTGATCCCCGAAGATCAGCGCCACCTCACTCGCGGCGACGCGGTTGTATTCAACAAGGCCACGGGGTTCGTTGGCCTGCTGGTCACCGAGATCAAGCCCGAGGCCGAGGCAACTTACACCCGCGCTACCGTTCCGACTCGACCCACCTACGGACTCAATGTCGCACCAGGCTACGCTTCAGTCCGTATCAAGGATGGCGTGTTCAAGCTCGATGTCGCTCTCAACGCCGCCGCCGCTATTGGTGACGCGGTTTATGTCACCGCCGCAACAGGTTCCGGTAAGCCGGTTCTGTCGCTTGATCCTGCCGATGCCGACGCCATTCTTGGCTATGTCGTTGCACCGTCTAAGGCAAGTAGCGGTAAAGAATCCCTCAAGGTCCTGCTCAAGCCGGGCGCAGTAGCGTAAGGAGTTACTAAATATGGTTCACGATATTCTAGCGTCTCAGGACCAGTTCAACATTGCACTGGACAAGGCGCTTGCTGGTAAGTATGGCGCGCAGGGCCAGATCAAGGAGGCACTGACCTCCGATCAGTTCGCCCCGCTGTTCTACAACGCCACCCAGCCCGAGTTCGAGCAGTTCTATGATGACCTCAAGGACGAGCAGATCTACACCAAGTTCGCCACGGCGCGTGAGTTCAACGACTTCCGCCCGCAGCAGCTGCTTACCCTCCAGCCCGACAGTTCACTGCTGTCGTTCGATAACGCTGGTGGCGCAATGCCCGAGGGCACTCTGCCTGTCGTACCGGAACTGACCCCCTTCCCGACCTTTGGTTACAAGGCCGGTGGCAAGTGGATCGAGCCTGTCAGCAAGCACGGTGCTCGTATTCAGTTCTCGTTCGAGGCGTTCATCAACGATCAGTGGGACATCATCGAGCAGTTCCCCGCAGAGGCGGCTCGTCTTGCCTCGCGTACTGTCGATGTGGCTGTTCTGGGTCTGATCTACGGTGGCAACGGTTCCTTCAACCCGTCGAACATCAACGACACTTACGAGACGGTACTTCAGGCTCACCCCGCGACCCCCGACGCCTTTGTCAAGGCCACCCCGAAGAACGCTCCGCTGTCTTACGACGCTCTTTGGAACGCGATCGACCAGGTGAACAACACCAAGCGCGATCACGGCTACGTCTCGGTGCCGAACGGTTGGGTTCTGGTTGTTCCGCCTCGTCTCCAGCAGACCGCTGAGTTCATCCTCCAGTCGCGGGATGTTCAGATCACTCGTGATGACGAGCAGTTCACCATCAACCGTTCGTTCGGTAATGTCGAACTGCTGGTAACCGAGTGGGCCGCTGACCTTGGTCCTGAGAATGGTTGGGCACTTCTGCCTAAGGGTGGCCGCACTTCGAAGCGCCTCACTCTTCTCAAGACGGGTCTTCGTGGCTACGATGTGCCTGACCTCCGCTTCAAGGACGCGGCTGGTCGTTACATTGGTGGCGGCGACGTTCCGTTCACTGACGGCTCGTTTGATAACGATGACGCTCAGGTTCGTGTCCGTAACATCACTGGTGGTGCGATCGTCAATACTGACGGTATCATCGCCTCTAATGGTACGGGCGTCTAGCCTCTAAGCCCTAAGCCCCCGGTCTCATGTAGACTGGGGGCTTAGTGTTACACTAGAGGGCCATATCGGTTTCGACGGTGGTAAAGCCGCTTGACGGAAGCCATCGGAGCGGGGTTCGATTCCCCGATGGTCCACGACAATGAGGAGGAATGTATGAAGATTACGCTGGAAAACGGCAAGGTGTACGAAGTCTCGGAGGACGAAAAGCAGTATCGTGTTGATGGGGGCGAGTGGCATAAGGCTTATGCTATTGACGCTCACCCTAAGATGTACATTGATCGCAAGCTGCTGAGCGACCCAGCAGGCTACTCGGCACCGGCACCTGGGCTGTACCTGTCGATCCTGACGAAGAACGGTTCTGTCGAACCGGCGTCTAAGATCCGCTCGGTGCTATCATAGGTGCATGAGTGAAATAGATTACAAGTCCCCAGAGGGGCAAGTCCGGCTACTGATTCCAGACGTAGCCAAGCTAAAGGACCCCCGCGATCTTCAGGCTGACCCCGAGTACATTTTCTCGGACGAGCAGATCGCGGGGTTCTTGGCGATTGAAAGCATGAACGTCAAGCGTGCGGCGGCTTCTGCCATCGACGTGATTGCCACCGACGAGGCCCTGATCCTCAAGGTAATCAAGACTGACGACAAGGAAACGGATGGGTCGAAACTTCTCAAGGAACTCAGTGCCCGCGCCGCAAGGTTGCGCAAGGACGCTGACCGTGAGGATATTGACGACACCACTTATGATTTGATCGGGTTCACTTATGCACCCGAGGATTGGGCTTGGCGAGCGTAATGGCATTGAGACCAGATGGGTTTATGCGGGACAGTTTCATCGGGGCGGCTTATCAGCCCCTTGGTGTGTTCGCCGACGCCTTGGTCGAGATCTACATTCCGGGTGATGTTGGCACTCAGGTGATGGACCCCGAGACGGGTGTGATCTCGGGCGGGGCAGAGATACCTTTGTGGAAGGGTTGGGCGGCGGTTACGCCTAACATGGACTGGCGTGCTCGTGCTCGACGTTGGGCTTACGAGGACACCGCCACTCACGCTTACCGTGTGCAGTTGCGCCACATTGACGAGAACATGCTTGTGTTCGAGGAAGACAGGGGACGCCCCGAGAAGCGGGTGTCGTTCGGTGAGGGCCTGATCGTCAAGGTTCTGTCGAACCGCGCCGATGATACTTCCGTTGGCCTGACCTTGGTGGTGCGTAACGCCATCACGGATAACAACAAGTGGCAACCGACATTGCTTTGTGATATGAGCACGGCGAGTACGTTCGTGGAAGAGGTGGATCGTGGTTGAGACAGTAACATACCGCTATGACTCGAACCGCTACTTAGATACCGCCGCGTTCGAGGGGTTCGCCCAGAAGATCGGGCGCACCAACCGGCGTAAGATCGACACCGCCTACGAAAATGTTTTGCTTGCCGCTGTTCTCGCCGCTGAGGTGGCTGCCGCCGAGGGGCGGAAATATATCGGCGAGGATTTGCGGCGCTTTCAGACCGCTAACATGTGGGCTGACTTTGACTACAAGGTCAATAAGAAGTCGAACAAGGCGGGGTCGGTGTCGATCGGCTGGGTCAATCGCACTAAGCAGTATTACGATTGGCAAGAGCGGGGTACTTACAGCCAGCGTAACCAGAAGGTGACGGGTCGGTTCTATCACACCGGCAAGACTAAGGCCAAGGGACCGGGGTCTGGAAAGGGCATTACTCCTATGTATGCCATTCCATACGCTAAAGAAAAGTTCCACCAAGAGTTCGAGAACAACCTAAGGAGCCTCCGTGGCTGACCCCGTTATTGAGTTCGACACCGAGGTCTTGAGGCGGCTTGGCACAATGGTGCCTAAGTTCATCGAGAACGTGTCGGAGGATACGCTGACGCCGATCGAGGACCGCTCAGCAAAGACTTACGCTATCTTCTTCGGAAACGACATTGTTCCGGGGACAGCGTACAAGCATATGCCGATCACCGGCTCAACCACTGCGTCTGCTTTGCACATGTTCAGTGTGTTCATTGTGGCACCCTCACCAGGTGTTCGCAATGTGCTGGTGTCGAAGGTGCGTTCACTACTTGAGGGTCAGATTATTACGGACCACTCTGGTATGATTCAAGAGACTGGTACGATGAACAGCTACGCTGATTCTGACTCGACGCTCAAGCCAGTGAAGTACACCTATATGCTATCATTTATGGTGACAGTCGATAGGGGACACAATGAAGTACCGTAGAGTCAATACCGGAAAGATCGTCAATGTCTCTCCGGGTTATGTTGCCGCTTTCCCGCCGGGGACTTATGAACTGGTAGAGACCGGCGAACCGACAGAGGTGAAGGCTGAGCCTGAGCCAAAAGCAGAGCCGACTAAGGCTCGGACAAAACCGTCCAAGAAGAATGAAAGCGAGCATGTCTAATGAAGATGCTACCCCCCGCAACTAGCCTTTGGTGGGTTCCTGCCGAAGCCATCACCGATCGAGCAGCACTGCTTCTGCCCGCGACCTACAACGGTGGACCAGAAGGTACCCCCGCTCCGATCGCGCAGGATATTTCCTGTGCTGTCGTTTCGGGCTACACCCTGAACCCGACTGATTCCGATACGGACTCGACCTCTTCGATTTGTGACGAGGGCAACGTCGAGACCCCGATCCGCGATAACTATGAAGGTTCCCTTACCTTCTTCCGTGAAGCCGTCACTGGCGACGCGGTTGGCTCTGAGTCTGTCTACGACAAGGCTTTCCGCCTTTTCAAGGATGGTCGTCGCAATGGCGCTATCGAGGGCTATGTCGTTGAGCGCCTTGGCTGGCGTCAGGGCACTCCGGTTGCCGATGGTCAGGTTCTCTCGATCTACCAGTTCGTTTCTGATAACCCCCGCAACGAGGTTGGCGACGCTGCTCAGCCGATCCAGTTCACCGTTCCCCTGTTCCAGCAGGGTTGGATGCGTCAGAACATGGAACTCGGTGTAGACACCATCGAGTAGATTGTGATAGCATTGCCCCACAGCCCAACAGGTTGTGGGGCTTTTGCTTAGGAGGAACATGGAACTAAAAGATATTTCACCAGAAGAATACGACATCGAGGTTGCGCTTGGTAAGGCGAAGATGGCGGAGGACTCGATCGACCTGTGGTTCGATTCGAGTGACGCCTCGCTGATCTTGCAGAACCTCGAAGAGATCCGCCGTATCAACGACGGCGGGGTAGAAGAGATACTGTCGATCACCGAGGAGCCGACTGCGGTTCGCTTGGAACGCGAGATCAAGGAAGCCCAGGAACGTGCCTACACCTTGCGTATGCGTGCGGTGTCGGATAAGGAGAAGGAACTCGCTTTCAAGTTGGCGATTCAGGCTTCTCGTATTCCGAAGAACGCCTCACCCGATGAAAGGGATCAGGCTCTCGACGCACGACAGGATCTCATTTACGAAATGCTGATCGCTCGCGCCACGGTTGAGGTGCTGGACCGTATTCAGGGCGTGCGCACCACGGCTCTGACGAACAACCAGGTAGCGAACCTCCGTTCCAAGCTCCCTAGTTCTGAGTGGCAGAGGCTCCGTGAAAAGTTTGACGAGATCCAGGGTCTCTCTTACGGCTACTCGCTGGTTATGAGTGATCCTTCCTTTCGTCGCGGGGCTGCTGATGTTGCCGAAGAATCGGAAGTATCTCTCAGCCCTGAAGTTAGCGGCGACTAACCACTTGCCCCCGACGCTCTACACTGGAGCGAAAGGGCTGTGGGGTCGCGGCGAGTTGCTGATCGACGAGGGTGGTGTCCACTATCCATTACCGCAGAGTGAACGCACTCAGATGGATGTTTGGTTGGAGAGTGGGTTCCAGCTTTATGAGAACGCGATCTGCCCCTCTTGCGGTGTGTCGGCTTTCTATGGTAGGTCGGAACATACTTGTATCGAGTTCGAACCCGAGGTAGTGACATGCCATTCGTGTGCGGTCAAGGAGAAGTATTCTAAGGACCACGAACTCGGCCCAGGTGAGTCGGTCGTCGTCAAGCCTCATGGACCTAAGTTCATGAATGACAAGGGTGAGATGGTGGCTGATCCGCTGCCACCGATCCTAGAGGCTATGGCCAAAATGCCCTAAAGGGTGTGTGCCCCGTTGCTGGTAAGATATACCTAGCAACGGGGCATTACCTATGGGGAGATATGGCAGACGAAAAGTATACAGTTGAGGTAGTCAATCGCGTCGATGACGCTGAAGTCAAGCGGGCTGCCGAAACGACTAAGAGTTACACTGAAGCCCTCAAGGTCATGATGTCTACCATGAGTGAGCTTACTAAGGCGTCTAAGGATGGTGGCGCAAGCCCGCTCGATAAGTGGGGCCTGAATAGCGACCAGGCCAAGAAAATGCGTGAGACCGCTGGTGCGATGAAGGCCACCTCTGACGCGGTGAACTCGTTTGGCCGAGCCAGTAAGTCAGTCGAGGGTATTTCAAACATCGGCGAGGCGGCTAAGCACAACGCTAAGGCGCTGGTTGCGTGGCGCAACAACATTCAGGGTATCAAGGGCCTCAACGAAAAGGAAATGGCCAACCTGAACGCGGTGGCTGCTGCCATGTCGGTGTCGGCAGAGGCCGTCGCTAAGCTCACCAACGCTTACAACGATCAGGTTGCCGCTAAGACCGCTGCTCTCAATGTGCAAGAGACCAAGCGCAACAACGACAACAAGCTGGAACTAGCCCAAGACACTCTGATTGAGGGGCAACGTAAGGCTCAGGCCGCTGAAAAGCTCAAGAGAGAGCAAACCGAAAGTAAGGAGCGCATTGCCCTCTCTAAGCAGGAGTCAGATCAAAAGTTAGCTCTCCTAACTAAAGAGAAGCAGGACGAGGTAAACCAGGCTCGTCTTGCCGCCGAAGAGATCCGCCGTATCCGTCAGCAAGAGTCGGACGCCACTAAGCTCCAACTGTCCAAGGACCAGACTGAGCGCGCTAACATTGCTGCCGCTGAGTCTAAGGCTAATCGCGACGCACGCGAGGCTGCTGCCGAGCGCCGACGAGCCGACAAGGAATCCGCCGCTGCTAAGCGCGAGGTAGCCAGAGCAACTAAGGAACACGAGCAGGCGATCCTCCGCGAGATCCGTGCGCTTGAGTCTGCCCGCTTTGCCGCCCGTGAACTAGCCATGATGTACAGCACCGTCGGTGCGGCTCTCATGGCTGGCCCAGTGATGGCTGTCAAGGCTTTCGGTGAGCAGGAGCGGGCGTTCGTGAACGTGCGCCGTACCGCTCAGGACGCTTCATCCGGCGAGTTGGCCGAGTTGTCTCAGCAGTACCGAGATCTTTCAACCGTCATTCCAATCGCTTACGAGGAACTGGCGCGTATCGGTACGCTGGGCGCGCAGATGGATATTCCGACTGATGAACTCGAAGACTTTACCGAGGCTGTCGGCACCTTTGCCGCCATCACGGGTGAGTCGGCTGACTCTAGCGCGATGGCGTTCGGTCGTATTAGCGCTATGCTCGGCGGCTTGCAAGAGTCTTCGTCTGGCGCTGGCGACCAGTACATGCTGCTGGCTTCTCAGATCGCCGAGGTCGGTGCCCGACTGGTAGCGACAGAAGCCGAGATCATGAACACCACGGTGTCGATCGCTTCGTTCGCTCATGACGCCGGGTTCACACAAGACCAGGTGATCGGTCTTGCCGGTGCTCTGGCCTCACTGCGTATTACCCCTGAGTGGGCGCGTGGCGCAGTTCAGCGTGTCTTCATGAAGTTCAACGTGGCGGTGGCCGAGGGCGGGGAAGCACTCGATACGTTCGCTGGTTACTTGAACCTGTCGTCAGAAGCCGCCGGTAACCTGTGGCGCAATGACCCCCAAGAGTTCTTCATGCGTCTGCTCACCTCGATCAACGAGATGGGCGACAGCATTGCTCGCACTCAGGCGCTTACCGACATGGGGATTACCAACACCCGAGACATCAACGCGATGACTCGTCTCTCGGGTGCTATCAACCTTGTCGAAAAGGCTTTCGTTGAAGCCACCGCCGCAGGTGAGGATACCGGTTTCGCTACGGCGGCAATGGCCCTCGTGTCGGAGACTCTGGTAGAGACTGCGAACCGGCTCAAGAACGCGCTGGCTAACACGTTGGCCTCGTTCGGTGGCGAGGCGGCGGCCCCGCTCAAGATCCTCATGAACATGGCGATCGAACTTCTCAATGTTATTCAGAAGTTGCCGGTCGGTATCAAGGCTTTCATCATGACGGGTCTAGGTCTTGCCGCCGTGTTCGCCTTGGTGAAGGCGGGCATGTATGCGGTTCTGTCGCTGAACGGCTCGCTTATCAACGCTCGTATGCGTATGGTTGAACTAGGGACCGACGGCAAGATGAACTTCACCAACCTGGTGAAGTCGATCCATAACGCCAACCTGAAACTGGCCGAGCATAAACGAGCACTGGCGGAGGCTAGGGCGGCTGCTGAAGCGGCAGCCGTGGCGGAACAGAAGTTGGCGGCCTCCGCTAACGCGGCGGCTGGTGCTGGTCTTGGCGATATTCCGGCTAAGGCTGGCAAGGCCACTAAGTCAATGGGTTCGCTCGGCTTGGCCGTGAAGGGCCTCACCGCCTCGTTCGGTGGGCTCCCTGGGATCTTGTCTACCGTGGGCGTTATGGTTGGTACTAGCCTTATCACGGGGCTGATCTCTCAGGCTAACTCGGCGCGACAGAGTGTTGAAGATCTGACTGCTGCTACCGAGGCGATGGCCGCAAAGATCGGCACACCACAGTCGATTGCTGACGCTCTGATCTCGGACTCCCTGGCTCAGAAGTCTAGCGTGGCTGTCGATGGTGTTCAAGGTCTGTCGGCTGCCATGCAGGAAACGAGTGAGAAGACCGAAAGCGCTTCTTCCTCGACCTCGTTCTATGTCTCGGCCCAGGGTGAACTTATCAACACCACCGCTAAGGCGGCGGCTGAGCAGGGCTTGTTCAACCTAGCTCTTGGTGAGACCTACGACAAGATGGTCTTGAACGCCGTGATGGGTGACAGCGCGTTCAACAATATCTC